>NZ_JBXDLD010000022.1:0-16627 GCF_056820425.1 Priestia sp. KCTC 13724
CACTTTTTTGAAAAACTACGTCACATTCCAAGGGATAAGTCTGTCTAATTTTGGATAATCAACACTCGTGAAATGTAATATGTTGATTAAGCTTATTTTGATAGTGATACATTTCATTATGAAAGCTTCGAAATTGACTCTCCAGCAGTTCTTTTAACGCTTCTGAAAGCGGAGACTCCTCTTCAGACAATATGCTGTCTTCTGACTTATGTAAGGGATTTGACAGGTGTTTATAAAATGTTTTGTTTGTATAGTAGCGATAGCATAAATAAGTGATGTAGATAACGGTGCTGATTAAAATAGCATAAAGAACAGTAAAAATGTCTCGAAAACCATCTAACGCAAAAATCGTACATACTAAACCCAATTGGATAAGATAAAAAAATGTAAGAGGAAGATGTTCTTTAAAAAACAGCTTCATGCTTTATTTTCCTCTTGAATCCGCAGCATATAGCCTGTACCTCTAATTGTTTCAATCGCTTTTTCGATACCAACATCCCCTAGTTTTTTACGCGTACGCGTCATGTAGACATTTAGAGTATTATCATCAACAAAAAGCTGGTCGTCCCAAATTTTTTCGAGTAATCGATCTCTGCTAACAACTCTTTCTGCTTTATCTAACAATGTTTCAATGAGCTTGCTTTCTGTTTGGCTAAGCTCAACTTCTTTGCTTTGGTAGCGTAATAGTAACCTTTCAGGATATAAAGTTAAGCCGGCGTGCTCTACAATTCGCTCCTGGTTAGTAGGTGCATAGGACCCGTATGCGCGTCGTAGTTGGCTATTTACCTTGGCAATCGCGACGTCGTAGTCAAAAGGCTTGGTTAAATAATCATCTGCTCCACTTTCTAACGCCATCACTTGGTCCATTTTTCCATCGCGTGCTGAGATGAAAATGATAGGGCAAGTGGAAAGAGTACGGATTTGTCTGCACCAATAAAAGCCATCATATTTTGGTAAATTCACATCCAATAAGACAAGGTTAGGGTGGTGCTTTTGAAAATCATCAAGTACATCTGTAAATGACGTAACGATATGTACGAGTAAATTATATTTTTCAAGATGTTCTTTTAATAAAGAAGCAATTTTTTGATCATCTTCTACAATTAAGACGGTAAACATGGTTAGGACTCTCCTCTATAGATAAAAATCAATATATTGTTCTTTATAGTTTATCAAAAAGAAAGGGGAGATTGAAATGGATTTTAGAAAAAAATGTAATTTATGAAATTGCTCGCCAAAAAAGTAAAGTTTAAATTAGCTAAACTTAATTATGATGAAATTCAGAAAAAAACATTTACATATATACATTAAACCAGTATAAAATTATGAATATAAAATGATAATGCTTACAATTATTGTATAAAAATAATATTTAATGAATATTAATTATTTTGTTTTAAATGTTATAAAATGGATTTCTTCTTTATGTGTTTAGTATTACTATACAATTTGTTAGTTGTTATTGGTATGAGGTGCTATTTTAAGTTGGAATGTCATTTGGTAAAGAGTAGTTTAGTTTATAACGAACATAAATACGAATATAAAATATACATAAAATGTGATAAAATGTGACATGAAAATAAAAAAAACGACAGTGTTTTGAATTTTTTTTGTATATTATCTTGACAAAGTGATAGGAAATGAATTTTAATAAAGAAGTAAGTTATTGCAGTTTAAAACTATTACATCAAAATAACAGTTGCTTAATTTCAGATTGAAAGAAAGCGGGGGACCCAAATTTGTGCAGACAAGCACTAGGGGTGAATCTTAACTTAATAGTTAAGTAGGGTAACTCACATACCCGAATCCGACAGCTAACCTCGTCAGCATTTTGTGGGAGAGTACATGGAAGGTTTGAAAACCAGAGAGGGCTCTCATGGTTTTTTTTGTACACTTTTTTCGATGATTTTAAAAAAAGCAGCTGGAGCTCGTTCTATTCTGAAAATTTCAAAAATAATATAAATTAAAAGTAGTTATTCTTTTTGTAATATTCAACTTGTTAATCTTGGTAGTTATTAAATTAATAATATAATTTGTTTATATGAGGGGGTCCATCAATGAAACTATCAACAAAGATTATCATTGCACTAATTATTGGTGCTGTTGTAGGTGTCTTGTTAAATACGTTTTCACCAGGGACGTTTACAACACTAGATAAATATTTATTTACGCCGCTTGGGCAAATCTTTTTAAATCTTATTAAGATGCTTGTTGTACCGATTGTCTTTTTCTCAATTGTACTTGGCGTTGCAGGTTTGGGAGATCCGAAGAAACTTGGCCGCATCGGCGGTAAAACAATTGGTTACTTTTTAATTACGACAACAATTGCTATTACAATTGCTATTATCTTAGCATTTATTATTAAGCCAGGCACAGTTGGAACATTCGACACAGCAAATGCTTCCTTTGAAGCACAAGAAGCACCTCCTGTAGGTGAAACATTACTAAACATGATTCCTACTAACCCAGTTCTAGCAATGACTGAAGGAAACATGCTTCAAATTATCGTATTCTCAATCTTTATTGGATTTGGAATTACGATGTTAGGTAATAAAGCAAAAGGACTATATAACATTATCGATCAAGGTAATGAGCTTATGATGTACCTTGTAAACTTAGTGATGAAGTTTGCTCCATACGGTACATTTGGTTTAATCGCAACTGCGGTTGGTAGCCAAGGATGGGGAGCGATTAAAGCAATGGGGCTTTACATGTCAGTAGTTGTGCTTGCGCTATTTGTTCACGCTATCTTAACGTACGGTGGATCTATAGCGCTGTTAGCAAAGCGCAACCCAATTGAGTTCTTTAAAGGCTTTGCACCAGCTATGACTGTTGGTTTTAGTACATCAAGCAGTAATGCGACGTTGCCAATTGCAATGAACGTAGCTCAGAAAAATCTTCGTGTACCGGAATCCATCAGTAGTTTTGTTCAGCCATTAGGTGCAACAATTAACATGGATGGAACAGCAATTATGCAAGGGGTAGCAACTGTTTTCATCGCTCAGGTGTACGGAGTAGATTTATCATTCAGTGCACTAATTACAGTTGTTGTAACAGCAGTTCTTGCAAGTATTGGAACAGCGGGTGTTCCAGGTGTTGGACTTATCATGTTAGCGATGGTACTTTCAGCAGTTGGCTTACCAGTAGAAGGTATCGCATTAATCATCGGTATTGACCGCTTGCTTGATATGATTCGTACATCGGTTAACATTACAGGGGATGCTGCGTGTGCAGTAATTGTTGCCGAGTCTGAAGCAAGAAGAGCTGAAAAAGCAGGAGCTTAATGTAATGCATTAACCAGTAGGGGATGACTGGAGAATGACAAACAAAGGATTTCTGATACGATAAAAAGGCTCACTCTTTACGTTTAAACGTAAGGAGTGAGCCTTTTTCTGTTTTAGTGAAAACAATCCTTTTTACTTAGCAAAAACAGTGTCCATATGGCATAGAATCTAATAGAAGTCTGCTGACAAGGAGGAATCGCGATGAATGATAAGTCTTTATCGAACTTGATCAAACCACTGTTAAACGCTTGGTATCCTACGATTTCTCACGGAACGGGAGTTTATTTGTATGACGTGGAAGGCAAAAAATATTTAGATGGATCATCTGGTGCCGTGACAGCAAACGTTGGACATGGTGTTCAAGAGATTATTGATAAAATGAATGACCAAGCAAAAAAAGTTGCGTTTGTCTATCGCTCTCAGTTTACAAGTGAACCTGCTGAAAGCTTAGCAGCACGGCTCTGTGAACTGAGCAATCATCATTTTCAGTTTGTGTTTTTTGTTAATAGCGGGACAGAAGCAACAGAAACCGCAATGAAAATGGCTATTCAGCATTGGCAGGAAAAAGGGAAGCCTCAAAAAATAAAAGTGTTATCAAGATGGATGAGTTATCACGGCATTACGATTGGTGCTTTGTCCATGTCAGGGCATGCGGGTAGAAGAAAAAGATTTGTACCTTTACTAGAAGAATACCCTTCTGTTTCACCACCTTATTGCTATCGATGTCCATTTGAAAAAACGTATCCATCCTGTGATTTAGCGTGTGCAAACGAACTCGAAAGAGTCATTAAGCGTACAGGAAGCGAGCAAATTGCTGCTTTTATTACGGAGCCTATCATTGGAGCAGCTGGAGCAGCTATAACGCCACCTGATGGATATTACGAGCGAATTCGAGAGATTTGCGATAAATATGATGTTTTATGGATTGTAGATGAAGTGATGACGGGGATGGGGCGTACAGGAAAGGTCTTTGCTTATGAACATTGGAAAGCCAAGCCGGATCTTTTGACTCTTGGTAAAGGTTTAAGTGCTGGATATACTCCAATTGCAGCAACAGTTGCTACTAAAAGCGTACTAGCGCCCGTATTAAATGGATCTAATCTCATTATGAGTGGGCATACATTAAGTGCAAATCCGCTTTCTTCAGCCGTTGCGTTGGCCGTGCTGGATTATATACAGAATCATTCTTTAATAGAAGCAGTGGAGAGTAAGGGAGCATATTTATATGCGAAGCTTAAGAGCTTGCAACAGCAAGTAAACATTATCGGAGATATACGAGGGAAAGGGTTATTGCTAGGATTAGAGCTTGTTCAAAACCTGAATTCTAAAGCTTCATTTCCTTCATCGTTTGAATTAACGTCTAGGGTTATTCAAAAAGCTCAAGATAAAGGCCTTTTATTATACCCATCTCAAGCTGGAGAAGATGGAGTAGAAGGAGACGGAATTATTATTTCACCTCCATATACTATTACGTCACACGAAATTGATGAGCTGGTGGGATTATTAACTGTGACGATGGTTGAGATTGAAAAAGAACTGGGGGGAGAGGAAGAGAAAAATAAATAATCTTCAAAATAGGTTTCATAAAATGATTAAAAGCACAGATGTTATGAGCTATGTTCAAAACGATATGACAATCATGTTTGGAGGGTTTGGAGGGGTAGGTACAGCTCCTACTGTAATTGAAGAAATTTTAAAAAGTGATGTTAACGGGTTAACGCTTATTTGTAATGATGCAGGTTTCCCAACCATTGGTGTAGGAAAGCTTGTATGTGAACAGCGAATTAAAAAGCTCATTGCTTCGCACATTGGTTCGAATCCGGTTGCTGGTAAACAGATGAACGATGGAATACTAGAAGTAGAATTTTCTCCTCAAGGAACGCTTGTTGAGAGAATTCGAGCAGCCGGAGTGGGCATCGGTGGGGTATTAATTGATGTGGGGATTGAAACTGACGTAATTTGTGTGGGAAAGCAAATGATCACTCTATCAGGCAAAACGTTTTTAGTTGAGACGCCGTTAGAAGCAGATGTATCGATTGTTTACGCTAAGACAGCAGATGAATTTGGAAACTTGCTGTATGATAAAAGCGCTCGTAATACGAATCCGCTTGTAGCTATGGCTGGAAAAGTAACGATTGCTGAAGTAGAAGAAATTGTCCCATTAGGTGAACTTAATCCTGATTCAATTATGACTCCAGGTGTATTTGTAAACTATATTGTACAGTCAAAAGGGGTGAATTGGAAATGGGTTTGGGAATAGATAATCGTCATCGAATTGCTAAGAGAGCTGCTCAGGAAATTGAAAATGGAATGATTGTAAATCTAGGTATTGGAATTCCATCGCTTATTCCAAACTATGTTCCTTCGGCGATAGCGGTTATGTTTCATGCGGAAAATGGAATTGTTGGAATCGGTCCTTCTCCATTGGAAGGTCAAGAAGATGAAAATGCTTGCAATGCAGCGGGTTATCCTATTACTACGCTTTCAGGTTCTTCCTATTGTGATAGTGCAATTGCTTTTGGAATGATTCGAAAAGGATACGTTGATATGACTATTCTAGGAGCGTTAGAAGTCAGTGAACAAGGGGATTTGGCAAATTGGATTGTACCAGGAAAGCGAGTACCTGGTATGGGAGGAGCGATGGAATTAGCGCAAAAGGTTAAGAAAGTTGTTGTGCTAATGAATCATACCAATAAAAATGGTGAACCAAAGCTTGTGAAAACGTGCTCTTTACCTCTTACTGCTAAGCGCTGCGTGGATTTAATCATTACGGACCGAGCTGTCTTAAAAATAGAGAAAAATCACTTGCTTTTAATAGAAGTAATGTCTCCTTATACTGTGGAAGATGTGCTGCAAGCAACTGATGCAACAGTAGAGCTGAGCGATAGCATCAAAATAATTCCCTAAGGAGGTTGAGATATGACAAATTGGCAAGGGGAAATTCAGAGCTGGTTGACGGAACATAAATATGAAATAGTTCGGTTGTTGCAACGTTTTGTACAGGAAGCAAGCGTCCAAAGAGATGAAAAATATGTTCAGGCGATTGTGATTGAAAAGCTAAGACAGCTTCAGTTAACCATTGACATATGGGAACCGGATATTAAAGAACTGCGTAAAAATGAAGCATTTGTCTCTACTCGAACTAACTTTCAAGATAGTCCTAATGTAGTAGGTACCTTAAAAGGAAGAGGAGGAGGGAAATCTATTCTATTAAACGGTCATATTGACGTGGTACCAGCAGGAGATTTAGCACACTGGAGAGACGAACCGTATAGTGGAATGGTAAGAGACGGTAACGTATATGGACGAGGAAGTACAGATATGAAAGGAGGAAATGTAGCTCTTCTTTTTGCTATTCAAGCGTTACAAGAGCTCGGTATTTTATTAAAAGGTGACGTTATCTTTCAAAGTGTAATTGAAGAAGAAAGTGGAGGAGCGGGTACGCTTGCCTGTGTGTTAAGGGGGTATAAAGCAGATGGAGCAATAATTCCTGAGCCTACAAGCATGAAAATCTTCTCTAAGCAACAAGGTTCGATGTGGTTTCGTTTAACCATACATGGTCGATCTGCTCACGGAGGTACAAGATATGAAGGAGTGAGTGCAATTGAGAAAGCAATGCTTCTTATTGAGCATCTCCAGCAGCTAGAGAAAAATCGCAATGCTCGCATTGTTGATCCGTTGTACAAAAATACGCCCATCCCTGTGCCAATTAACATAGGCACGATAAAAGGCGGATCGTGGCCGTCTTCAGTTGCAGATGAGGTGATAATTGAAGGGAGAATTGGGGTAGCACCTCATGAAAAGATGAAGGATGTGAAGGAAGAAGTAGAAGAATGGTTGAAAAAAATTAGCGTGCAAGATTCTTGGTTTGATTTTCACCCTGTGGATTTAGAGTGGTTTGGAGCGCATTGGCTGCCAAATGAGTTAGATACACAGCACCCCCTTATTTCATCTCTCTCTCAAAGCTATGAGCGAGCAATGGGTGACCCTCCTACTATTGAAGCGTCACCTTGGGGAACGGATGGAGGGATTTTATCTCAGGTTGGTAAGATTCCAACAGTTGTTTTTGGTCCAGGAGTTACGGAAGTTGCTCACTTTCCAAACGAATATATTTCTATTGAATCTGTTATAAAAGCCACTGAAATTATTGCTCTTACTATTATTGATTGGTGTGAAATTGCCGACTGATAAAGGAGGGGAAGCAATTTGATTGAAGTGAATAGACGGGACTTCAGCGCGCTGTGCATACAAGACTCTTTTAATAAAAGACTTCGAATTGAGGATTACCGAGGGAATATTTCTAGCATGATTTACTATATAAAGAGAGAGCTGGATAAGCACCAGTTAGAAAAGGTAATTATAAAGTCTCGCTACGAACAAGTTCAAAGCTGGTTGCAACATGGGTACCGTTTGGAAGCCACCATTCCATCTTATTTTAATGGAAGCACTGCTTACTTAATGACTTTTTATGAAAGCCAAGAGCGACAAGTGCACAATCATTATGCAAAAGAAAATAATCTACTTCAAAAAGTCCAGTTATTACCGCTAAAGTGCCCAGAAACATTGTTGTCACCTTACAAATTAAGGAAAGCTATAAAGAGTGACGCCAAACAGCTAGTAACATTATATAAAACGGTATTTACTATTTATCCATCTCCCTTACATGATCTAGTCTACGTTCAAAGCATGTTGGAAGACGGAACACCTTTCTTTATTGTTGAATATGAAGAAAAAATTGTAAGCGCAGCTGCTGCAGAAATTAATACGCTTTATAATAATGCAGAATTAACAGATTGTGCCACCCTTCCATCTCATCGCTCGCTTGGCTTAATGAAGCATTTGATGGTTGAAATAGAGAGAGAATTGAAAAAGAAGTATGTTTATTGTGTATATACAATAGCTAGAGCGCTTTCATTTGGGGTGAACGCAGCTTTTCATCAGCTTGGCTATGCATACAGTGGGAGACTTATTAACAATTGTTTGATTTCCACGGCGCTAGAAAATATGAATGTATGGTCAAAGGATTTATCAACCTTAACAAGTGAGTCTTAGGATAAGAAAGTCACATAAAATATAACCATTTACTAGGCGTTCACATATAAAGTAGTAGCACAGTCTAAATTGTAATTAAGGGAGGAGTTTTTGTGTTACATGACTTATATAAGCCGTCACGTCATTGGAAAGACATCGAACTTTGGAAAGATGTACCGGAAGAGAAGTGGAACGATTGGATTTGGCAATTAACCAATACGATTCGAACGCTTGAGGATTTAAAAAAGGTCATTCATTTAACACCCGAAGAAGAAGAGGGTGTTCGAATTGCAACCAAAACGATTCCATTAAATATTACACCTTACTACGCTTGGCTAATGAACCCAGATGACCCGCGATGTCCAATCCGCATGCAGTCTGTGCCAATTGGCCAAGAAATGCATAAAACGAGATATGATTTAGAAGATCCTTTAGAAGAAGATGAAGATTCACCTGTACCTGGGCTTACACATCGTTATCCGGACCGAGTTTTATTTCTTGTTACTAATCAGTGCTCGATGTACTGTCGTTATTGTACTCGAAGACGATTCTCAGGACAAATTGGAATGGGTGTTCCTAAAAAACAACTGGATATGGCAATTGAATATATTGCTCAAACAAAAGAAGTGCGAGATGTTCTAATATCTGGTGGGGATGGATTGCTAATTAATGATCAAATTTTGGAATATATCTTAAAAAATTTACGCGCTATTCCCCATGTTGAAATCATTCGTATTGGCACAAGGGCACCGGTTGTTTTTCCGCAACGTATTACAGAAAATTTATGCTCCATTTTAAAAAAGTACCATCCAGTCTGGCTCAATACTCACTTTAATACATCAATTGAAATTACAGAAGAAACGAAAAAAGCATGTGAAATGCTTGTAGATGCTGGAGTGCCTGTGGGCAACCAAGCAGTTATCTTATCTGGCATTAACGATAGCGTACCAATTATGAAGAAGTTAATGCATGATTTAGTGAAAATCCGTGTCAGGCCTTATTATATTTATCAATGCGATTTATCAGAAGGAATCGGTCACTTTAGAGCACCTGTATCAAAAGGCCTTGAAATTATTGAAGGGCTAAGAGGACATACGTCTGGCTATGCTGTACCTACCTTTGTAGTAGATGCTCCTGGTGGAGGCGGTAAGATTGCTATTCAACCAAACTATTTAATTAGTCAAAGTGCTGGTAAGGTTGTACTTCGAAATTTTGAAGGGGTCATTACGACTTATCCAGAACCGGAAAACTATGTCCCTAACCGAGCGGATGACTATTTTTATTCAATTTATCCAGACGCGAAGCAAAAGGAATCTTCCATTGGAGTAGCAGGGTTGATGAATGAAACAAACTCAACGCTTATTCCAGAAGGTTTAGGGAGAGTAAACAGGCGTAAGTCGTATGAAGCAGATACAGCACATGCGACCCTAAAAAATAAGCGTGAAAAGCGCGACGAGTTAAAGGAGAAAAAGTTTCAAGCGCAAGCACAAAAAGAAAAAGATTCCACTTCATCTTGAGGAGGCAAATACAATGATGGTAGAATGCGCATGGTGCGGCGAAAGCGCTGGAGAAAAAAGCGTTCATACCGCTTTTTGGGAACTTCCAGATGGAACAAGAGGAATTGAAATCACAGATGTACCTTGTATTAAATGTTCTGCCTGTGGAATGTATTATCAAGAAGAAGAAGTGATTGAAGAAATAGAAACACAGCTGCTGCTTGTAGATACAAAACTGTTGCCAAAGGTTATTTCCTATAAAGAGTTACTAGCAACACCGCGTTTGTTAAAGCGTAATTACTTTAAATTTTAATAAAGAGTTTGGGACATAACAAAATGATTGCTTCTAAGAGACGAACACTAGCTGTTTCCATCTCTTTAGTTTGTCTCAATACGTTCGTTCCATTGCGCTACGGCCACTCGCTTTCCGCGGGGAGGAACCTGAGCTTCCTCGCTGCGCTGCGGGATCTCAGTTTTCCCTCTCTTTCCCGCAGGAGTCGAGTGTCCTACGCTCCATTCCACCATGTTTCCAACATTGTTTTCACAATCAACAAAAAACCTGAACGATTAAAAGTTATGAACTCTCAATCGTTCAGGTATAGTAGAGGCTGAACTACTTATGTCTCAGTCTCTTTATTTTTTATTAGCTTTGTATGTGTACTTGCTGTTCTCGAAATATTTGATACGCATTGGTTAATTTATCAATAATGGGACGTGTTGATGACAAATGCTGCTCATCAATACGTGCGATCGGTAAAATACCAATGGATGTACTCGTGACAAACGCTTCATCAGCTTGTTTAATAAAATCAATTGTCATATGCTGTTCTCGTACTTGAATGCCTTCTTCTTTTGCGCAAGCAAGGACATTGGTTCGAGTAATGCCACATAAAATTTGTTTTGTGGCTGGAGTTGTATATAAAATTTGATCCTTGATGACGAAAACATTGCTGCTAGAACCTTCCGTTATGTATCCGTCTTTTACAAGGATGGCTTCTTTGCATCCTTTAGAGGCAGCTGCTTGCTTTGCAAGGATATTTGGAAGTAAGTTTAATGATTTAATGTAGCAGTTTGCCCAGCGCTCATCTTCTAAAAGTAAAGTGGAAATACCTTTTTCGTAAGCCTCATCAGGCATTTGACGCGGGTGTCTAATCGTCATAGATAGCTCTGCTTTGGTATCTGGAAATAAATGATTACGAGGAGAAATTCCACGCGTTACCTGCATGTAAATATCTGCTTCTTCCAACGTAGACTTTTGTATTCCTTCTTCAATTATTTTCTCCAAATCAGTTCTGCTAAACGGCAGCTCAATTAATAACGCTTTTGCGCTTCGCTCAAGACGATCTAAATGTTGAGAAAGTGCTAGAGGTGTTCCCTTGTATACGCGAATGAATTCATATACACCATCGCCAAATTGATGTCCGCGTTCATCAATAGGAATTACTTTTTCGTTAATATCTCGAAATTGTCCATCATAGTAACCGAGTTCCATTTCTATACACTCCTTCTTTCTCTTATAGTGAAACGTTACCACAAAATTCAGTAAAATGAAATTAGAAAGTATTTGAGTCATATAGACAAAAATCTCACCTCTTGCTAGAAGGTGAGATTTTTTCTTGTTTATGGGAACGTTCGTTTAATGGCTAATGAGAATTTTTCAATTGCCTTCTTTGGCGTAATGAACTGAATGAATAGTTTCGTACCAGTAATGATCCAATCAACAATACGACTACCTAATAGAAGCGTTACTAAAATAGACATGGCTGTTAAAACCATAATGCTCCAAAAGCTAGCATCTAAACTTTTGGCAAATTCGGTAGTGAAAAACCACTTTAAAATAAATCCATGTAAAAGGTAGACATAAAGCGAACGCTGTCCGATGCTAGTTAAAGCAAAAGGACGGGTTGGAATTAAGGCCATAAATGCAAAAGATACAATAAACGCAATGCCATAGTGAGACAAGCGCATTAAAAATTCGCCTACGCTATTGTATGTGTTTGTACCATAAAGCATGTCCGTATAAATGGTTTCATTTAAAAAGTAATAACTTGCTGCTAGTGTTACAACTAAGATAGTGGAAGCAATGACTCGATTTTTAGCTGTTAAAAGATTTTTAAATGGTTCTTCTCTCTGTGACAAGTAATACCCCATCAAAAAGAATGGGAAGAACACAAACATGCGACTAATACTTAGTATTTTTTCAAATCCATCAATGTTAACAAAACCAATTCCAACACCTAGTAGAATAGAAGCTGTCATGCTAATCCACATTGGGAACTTTGCGAAAAATGGCAGCATTAATTTCCAAAAGATTAAGCTAAGTAAGAACCACATTGCCCATCGCGGTACTAAATACTGTAGTGTGTACGTTTCATTCGTATAAAGGGCACTATAGTAAAAAGTGTAGATGGTTTGAAATGCTAAGTAAGGGATAGCCACTTTGGTAAAGATTTTTTTGTAATATCCTTTTTTATGAAAGTTTTTTGAAAAATAACCAGCTAGTAAGATAAATACTGGCATGTGGAAAATAAAGATAAAGTGATAAATGGATAACATACCTTCGCTATCTGTACGATAAGGTGAAATCATATGTCCAAATACAACTAAAAAAATTAATACAAATTTAGCGTTATCAAAATAAGCATTTCGTGTACTCATAGTATTCATCTTTCCTTATTCTTTGCTGATTTAAACGTGCTTCAGCAATTTTTTATTGTGCTTTCAGTAGCAAATTAAATCATGAAAGTGAAAAATTTGCAATTTATATTTTTACTATAAAAACTGTCGAAACAGCATTTTTGTTACATTTGTGCATCGTTTTTGTCACATTCACTTAAAGTGAAAAACAAAATGCTTGATATGACAACTTGTCTTCTTTACTATACAATGCAACTAGAACATAAATCTGTAACCATAATGTAATGTTTCTCATGTGTCTAGGTCAGAATTCGACGTCATTCACAAGAGACTGTTTAAATGGTAGTCTTATAGCAAATAAAACGTGAGTAAACAACGCATAAAATACAGGGGGAACAACGTATGAAGTCATTTTATCACTACATGATGAAATTTAGGTTAAATCCAAAAAATGATCTAATAGGACAGTTAGCACGATTTGTGTATGAAGACCATAGCTTTCCTAAAACGGCAGATGATTACAATGAGATCAGCTCCTATCTCGAATTAAACGGTGATTATACGATGAGCATGTCTGTTTTTGATGAGGCATGGGAGCTATATGAAATGAATCAGTAAGGTGTTTAAAACAAAGGGCCTCTATACGCTGCGTATAGAGGCCCTTTGTTTTTTTGTGAAAATCAGCGTATTTCAGGCTTGATTGAGGTGATGTTATACTTCCCCTTTTACTATTTTTGCATATACTATTGTAACTTTTCAGTAGGTGTTAGTTTAACAAGGAGGTGCGACGATGGCAGGCAAGAAAAAGCCTAAATACCGCATTGGGGATACAATCGTTGTAACGATCTATGGGACCGTTGGCACCATTACAGATATAAAAGTGATGGATGGACTCTTTGTATATGAGATTAACCATAGTGAAGGTCTGTTTTTAGAAGACACAATTGAGTTATTAGAAGATTATGACGGACAGATCTTAGTACAAGAACGCGTTGAGTTGGAATATAAATATTTCTTTGGTGACATTGTTCAAGTGTTTAATTACGGAAAAGAATTGTTTAAAATCATTGGCATTCGCACAGAAATATGGCGATATAAAGAAGACGCATGGGAAGATATTGTGTATGAACTATCCCGTGTTACTGACGGAGAATGGCTTGAAGCTAGTGAAGAAGAGCTTATTCTCGTGACTCCTCATGAGGAAACAGAAAACTATGTACAAAATATCGATATGTTGTATTTAGGAAAAGAAATTAAAAAGACGGAGTTGCTACCGACGATGAAAAAACAAAATGGACATGGAAAAGAAGAGATGAAATTAACAAAAGAGAAGCATGAAATTATAAATGGTTTGTTAGATGTTTATAACGATTACAAAACATTGCATGAGATGTTTCAAGATGATGAGTATGTAGAAGTAATGAACTTAGTATTGAAACATTTACACAAGATTTCCAAATCAGAGCAAGATAAAGCGTAGCCCCATGTCTGTTATTATAAGCGTATGTTAGAAAGGGTAAGCTATACATAGAAAGAGACGTATAGCATTGAAAATTTTAGACATACTCTTGTACTTTTGCTCATAAAAGTATATAAAGTAAAGTTTGAGCTAGTAAGATTAGATATTTGCTAGTCCTTTGCTTTGCTATTTTGCGAGCTCATGAAGCTACGCTTGCCCGCTGAGACGGGGTGAGGAGTGATATTGTGAAAGAAATCGAAGTAGTTATTGATACAGAGGAAATCGCTGAGTTCTTTTACAATGAACTAATAAAGCGGGGGTACGCTCCAGCTGAGGAAGAGCTAGGAGAGTTGGCTGATATTACATTTGATTATTTGATTGATAAATGTATTATCGATGAGCAAGAAGAATAAAGAGAGATAATAACAATTTAATAGCGGTACTTTATGTAACGACGAGGCAGCTCGTCGTTTTTATATTAGAGTGGGCATATCCAGTTTTGCTAAGTATGAATAAGGTGAGGTCCCTACAAACCAATCAGACTGATTAAAAAATGTATGGACGCGGTTTCCCCAGCACATATCTAAAGGTAAAGTAGATGAAGGAGCCTTAAAATGGTTAAATTTTGAGTGTAGACTTGATGAATAGTCTTGTCTCGCTCCGGTATGCTTTACGCTATCTGCAAACGAATAAGTACCTGAATATAAATGACTATGAAGAAACAGAAGTGCATAAAGCAATTTCCCCGCAATAATTCGATTTTTAAGGGAAGAAAATTGTGAAATGTTTACTCCAACTAAAGCTAATTGGTTAGTACTTTCATAAGGAATTAACACCTGGGTCATACCGAGAAAGCTTTGTGCATAAAACTGCCATGTGTCCAGTACGTCTTCTTTTGTTTTTCCATCTTGAATGAGCTTGTTTTCAATATAATGCTGTTCATTCACAATTAAAGCAAGAGATAGTAAATGTTCTTTTTTCATAGGTTCATTTATGAATTCAGTCCAAATGGGATGCATAAATGCGGATACTCCTAAGGCGGTAAGTAAGTGAGACAGATTTTGCCCATTCTTTTGACTTTCTTCATATAACAGTAGTTGAGAAAAAGCATCTTGAAAGATTGCAGCGTTTGCGCGCTCTAAAAATAGAAAAAAAGCATGCTGTTGAACAGGAGAAAGAAGCTTTTTGGCGAAAGTAGTTTGCAAGTCGGTCATATAGTAGCCGCCATTTCTAGAAACGAGGTGAGCTAAAAACGTCCATTTTATTTCCGGGTAACGCTTATAAAATTCCAAATAAGCATGGGTTCGCGTAATGTTGTTTTTATTGTGCAAGCGAACGTTTTTCTTAATTCTTTGAACAAGCTTAGACTCTTTCTCATTTAGTTCAAAAGTGTTAGAAAAGGAAGATAAAATAGCTAAAGATTGCGTATTTAAGTGTGCTAAGTTGTTCGTTGTTTCAATAGTCATAGTCTTGTTGACCTTGAATGGAAGTGAATAAATCATAAAAGTTCTCCTTTTCGTTTTAAAGCAGCTAAACGGGGAATAAAGTTTTTGAAACCTTTATATTATTAGTACGTATAAAGGGTAATAAGTGTTAAGAAAAGAGGGAGTTATTATGATAAAAAAACTACTGAATTCAATATTAGGATCAAAAAAACATCATCGCTACAGCAGCAGCGATTACCACCGTCGCCGTCCACGACACTACAGCAGCAGTGACTACAAAAAAGGACGTCACTATGATAGTCGAAGTCATTCAAAGTATGGACATCATCATTATAAGCGTAAGAAAAAAAGCTTTTTCTCCAGCTTTTCTTCTAGCTGATTGACAAAATGAAGCACTTTTTTAAATCAATTCAACGATTTCTAATGGACCGCCATTTAAGACAAGGCGTATTAATTAAGAACCGTTATGAAATTGACCGTGTTTTAGGAATGGGGAGCTATGGTATTACATACCTGGCAAAGGATCAAAAGCTTGGAACACAAGTAGTAGTCAAGCAGCTGCGTAATACGAAACAAAAGCTTGACCAAGGCATGCGAGCTTTTCAATATGAAAAAAAGATATTAGCAAGAATAAATCATCCTCAAGTCCCTCAGCTACTGGATGTAGAGGAAAGTAGCGCTGGATTTTTCATTATAATGGACTATATTAACGGAAAGACGTTTGAAGACTTAATATTTGAACATCACTATAAATACAAAGAAGAAGATGTAGTTCAAATATTGCTACAAGTAATAGAAGTGATTGAATCTCTTCATAATGAAGGAATTGTCCACCGTGACCTGCGAATTCCAAACATTCTTAAGGTCGATGATGTTATTTACATCATTGATTTTGGTTTAGCACGTTTTATAGGAGATGATGAACAAGTCGAAGGCTTAGTAACAGAACAGCAGTATATGAGAAGAACAACTGTTCAAAGTGATGTATATGCTTTAGGGCATTTCGCGCTGTTTTTGCTGTACTCAAGCTATGAACCTAATTCAAGAAAAGAGAAGAGTTGGGAAGAAGAACTTTTGTTATCACCAGAGCTTACAGCAATCATTCGCAAAATGTTACAATCCGATGGCTATTATGAAGATATGATGCACCTCAAAGGGGATTTGCAGTTTATTGCTGATAAAAAGACGAAGGCTTTAAACTTTTAACATGCGTGTTGATTAACCAATAAAATCCAAAAAAAGCATACAAAAAAGGGCACCTATCTTGTAGAATGT
>NZ_JBXDLD010000023.1:0-23982 GCF_056820425.1 Priestia sp. KCTC 13724
CTTTTTTGAAAAACTACGTCACATTCCAAGGGATAAGTCTGTCTAATTTTGGATAATCAACACTCGTGAACTTTTAATATAGTGTAGAAATGGGGAGGTTGGAATTAATGGCTTTATTTAATAAGATATTAGCTCGAATCGGTATTGGTGCTGCTAGAGTAGATGCAAAGCTAGTAAACGACGAGTTTCGTGCAGGTGAAAAGATTGAAGGGATTGTAGAAGTATATGGAGGCAATGTTGAGCAGACGATTGACCGAATTTACTTACGTCTGTTTACATCATATGTAAAAGAAGTAGATGATAAAAAGGTCAAACAAGATATACAGCTCAATGTATTCAAGATTAATGAGCCGTTTACTATTCAGCCAGCTGAAAAAAAAGAAATCCCTTTTACTTTCCAACTACCTGATGATACACCCGTTACGCTTGGAAAAACACGAGTATGGGTGGCAACAGGTTTAGATATTAAAGATGCGGTAGATCCGTCCGATATTGATTATGTGAAAGTTCTTCCTAATTTGATGGTTACAAGCGTGATGAAATCAATGGAAGACCTTGGCTTTCGTCTTCGTCAAGTGGAATGCGAAGAGGCACCAAGAAGAATGCGAAAGCGACTTCCTTTTGTACAAGAATTTGAATTCGTTCCAGCTAAGGGTCCTTATTATGGAAAGTTAGACGAAGTAGAAGTAATTGTTCAATCATTAGGTAACGGTCAATATGAACTGTTGTTGGAAATTGATCGTAAAGCTCGAGGGTTTAGTGGCTTTTTATCAGAGGTATTAGACGCTGATGAGTCTCTTGTGCGGGTTACAGTGTCTGAAAGTGAGATTGCTCAGCTATCTGCCACTCTAGAGCGAGTTATTTCAAGATATAGCGTATAAGTTAGGATAGTCTGTCTTTCTTCTTCACATATTAAACGTGTGAGGAAGGGAGGGAAAACCATGTCTCATAAAACAAGTAATCAAACACATCAAAAAGGAATGAAAAAGTCGTCACGTCAACAGCCAGAATTCTCAAATGAATTTGCTATGAACCAGGCACCAAAGCCTGAACACTATAAACAGCCTAAAAAGGACTAACGACTGCATAAGGAGCATGTATTTGCATGCTTCTTATTCATTCTTCTTTATCGTTTAATGGAGGAGAGCACAACATGTTAACGCGAAGACAATATATTGTTACTGTCTGCCTGGCACTTGCCTTATTTGTGATTCTAATGCTAACGTTTGACACGGCTTTTGTAAAAGAGTTAGATTATGATGTATTACATACAATTTTTGAGTGGAGGACAAGCTGGCTAACACCATTTTTTATTTTTATTACAACGTTAGGATCATGGTATGTTACGGCACCAATTTGGCTTGTCCTTGTTATACTGTTGATGTATAAACGCCAAGGCATATCAGCCTTATTCATTACCCTTGTGTTTTGGGGGGTACGAGGGTTAAATTGGCTTTTAAAAGAAATTTTTGAACGTCCAAGACCTGGATGGAGTCAGCTAATTGACGCATCACACTACAGTTTTCCAAGCGGCCATGCGATGAATTCGAGCGCATTTTTTGTGGGACTATTATGCCTTGTTTTAGCGTATTCCAAGACACAAAGTGTGAGAAGTATCGCCTATACAAGCTTTATTCTACTAATCATATTAGTTGGGTTCAGTCGAATGTATTTAGGTGTCCATTACTTAACAGATGTATTAGCCGGTTATGCTTTGGGTATCTCTTGGGCGATTAGCATGTATCAGCTCTATTCTAAATTCATGCAGTCTTCTTTAAAGAAATACCAGTTCCCTACATAATATATACCATTACAAATTCTTAACGAATATTTCATTTTATTGATTTAGAACCAAACGGTTATCCACTGACTTTAACAAGATGATACACTAGTAAAAGCATGGCGAACGCCATGCTTTTTTGGAGAGATTTATGCTAAGGTAGTTTAATTATAAAAGAAAGTATGAATAAAACATGTATTTGAAATGAAGGATTTTGATCTATCTATCGCTAATATAAATGACATAGTATTAATTCATACATAGGATGCAGGATAGAACATTGAGGTTTGGAGGGAAGACATTTGAATGTGTGGACGAATTTAAAAAAACAGTTAAATATCATTACGGAATACGATGTTACAATTATGCAAACAGAAGAAAAAGGAGAAAGAAGAGGATATAAACCGGTTCATCGTTTAACGGTAAAAGCTCTCGACCATCAAGATGCAGCGGTTAAAGTCTTTCAACAGTTCAACATTGCTGACAATTTGCCAAAAGAATGCAATGCTCGTTTTATTAGTACAGGAGATATTTTATTAATTGATGAAGGTACTAGAGGAAAGTATTATTATAAACTTTGGACGGATGGATGGCAAAGAGTAAATCGGATTCACGTCCGGTAAATCAATTATTGATAAAGCAAAGCGACCAATCAGGCCGCTTTTTTATTAAAAAAGTTAATAGTCCCGCATATGGTGTCCAGGACCATTTTTGCGTTTATTTGCTGTATGCTCATCACCATGTGCCTCTTGCTCCGCAATAATGGCTTCTTGAGGAATGTGGTTGTTTTTCTTTGGTGAATTAATGCGATTACGATGTTTTTTGCCCATATGATCACCTCATTTATTTAAAAATAGTGTTCTTGAGTAGCTTTCCTCGAAACATGTTTTTCATTACGCCATTTTTTTCAGTACATAGTTCAGCAAAAACGTTGGAATAATGAAAGGCAGAGAAAGAAATCAGTAATTAATTCGACAAATTATGTTATAGTGAGAAGGTAACATTTTTACACAATAGGAGGTACAAAGATGAGTGTACATATTGGGGCAAAAAAAGGTGAAATTGCAGAAACGATCTTACTCCCTGGAGATCCGCTTCGTGCAAAATACATTGCGGAAACATTTCTAGAAGATGTTACTTGCTACAATGAAGTTCGCGGAATGTTAGGATTTACAGGAACATATAAGGGAAAACGTGTTTCCGTACAAGGAACAGGGATGGGCGTTCCGTCTATCGCTATTTATGTAAATGAGTTAATGAATGAGTATGGTGTTCAAAACTTAATTCGTGTCGGAACTTGTGGGGCGATTCAAAAAGATGTAAAAGTTCGTGACGTTATTTTAGCTATGTCTTCATCAAGTGATTCACAAATGAATCGCGTGAAATTTGGACCTATTGACTATGCGCCAACTGCGAATTTCGACTTATTAAAGCGTGCATATGACGCTGGAGTTGAAAAAGGATTACACCTAAAAGTAGGTAACGTTTTCACTTCTGATCAATTCTACAATGAAGATGGACAACTAGAAAAGCTGGCTGCACACGGTGTACTAGCAGTTGAAATGGAAACAACAGCACTGTATACGCTAGCAGCTAAATATGGGCGTAATGCGCTGTCTGTTTTAACGGTAAGCGATCACATCTTTACAGGTGAAGAAACAACAGCTGAAGAGCGTCAAACAACATTTAATGATATGATTATCGTTGCTTTAGAAGCAGCAATCAATGAGTAATAAATAGTTGAATTCTGTTCGCAATTCCCTTATAATATCTTTATGAATAAGATTCCTTAAAGGGGAGTAGCGTCAGGTTTTTCCTGAAATAAAGTCGAAATTTCGTAGAGAAATCTACCGGCTTTATTGGCATAGTAAAACAATGTCTAGAAAGACCTTTACCGATTAGTGGTGAAGGTCTTTTATTGTTTAAATGAGAGATAAAAGATGTAACCATAATCGTTTGTTCTTATTTTTATGTTAAAAAGAGGAGAAGCGATGATTCGTTGAAACGAAAAAAGAAACTATTTTTAATGGTAGCATTCCTTGTGTTGAGTAAATTATTTTTACTTGCAATGTTGACCTTGGAGGTGAAAAATCTGCCTCGATTTCAACATTTATTTGGCTTAATTTCAGTCAGCTATTCATTAAATTATACGGAAGTTCCACCTCGACGTTAATGAGTAGGACTTCACTAAAAAAGAGCGTGCAGTTTACGCTCTTTTTTAATGGTGTGAATTAGAAAAGAAATCGGTTCAACACGATCGTAAAAAATATATTTTCAATTCAAAGAAGATATGGTACGATAACCTACGTTCAAAACGGCTTTGGTTTTCGTGAGAGTCGAAAATCAATTTACTATATACTATGAGGTGATTTAGTGAGCGTAGCAGCTATTAAGCAGCAGTGGTTTTCAAATATCCGAGGAGATATTCTCTCAGGAATGACCGTTGCACTTGCATTAATTCCCGAAGCACTTGCATTTTCCATCATTGCAGGAGTAAATCCTATGGTAGGTCTATATGCTTCTTTTTGTATGGCAATTGTCATTGCATTTACTGGGGGAAGACCAGCAATGATTTCTGCCGCAACTGGTGCAATGGCTCTTTTAATGATTGATCTAGTGAAAACTCATGGGGTTGAGTATTTGTTTGCGGCGACAATCTTAACTGGAATTATTCAGCTCGTTTTAGGTGTGCTGAAAGTTGGAAGGTTTTTATCATTTTTACCACAAACGGTTATGTTTGGTTTTGTTAACGCGTTAGGGATTTTAATTTTCACTGCTCAATTTCAGCATTTTAAAGGTGCGAACTGGGCTATGTACGCGATGGTAGCAGGAACATTATTAATTGTATATGTATTCCCTCTTGTAACTAAGATAGTTCCAGCACCATTAGTAGCGATTGTATTTATGACGACCATGGCCATTTTTGGTGGGGGATTTGGCTTGAAAACGGTAGGAGATATGGGAGAGATTGCGCGTACACTACCAGCTCTTCATTTTCCAGCAGTAGAATTATCACTAGAAACATTATTGATTATTCTACCGTATTCACTACCGTTAGCGATTGTAGGTTTGTTAGAATCATTACTAACTGCGACAGTTTTAGATGATATGACGGATACAGATTCCAATAAAAATAAAGAAGCACGTGGACAAGGTTTTGCTAACATAGTTACAGGTTTATTCGGTGGAATGGCAGGATGCGCTATGATTGGACAATCTGTAATCAACGTAAAATCAGGTGGACGTGGAAGACTTTCAACACTTATAGCAGGCGTGTTTTTATTATTTTTAATTATGGTGTTAGGTGATGTTGTAAAGCAGATTCCAATGGCCGCGCTTGTTGGCGTCATGTTTATGGTAGCGGTAGGCACGTTTGATTGGCGATCTGTTAAAGACATTCATAAGTATCCTGTATCGGATTCTGTTGTTATGATTGCAACAGTTGTTGTTGTACTGCTTACACATAATTTAGCGCTAGGAGTTATGGTTGGTATTGTCATTAGTACGGTCGTGTTTGGTTGGAAAATGGCGAGATTAACAATAATAAAAGAAGAAGAGTCTGATCGAATAGTTTATCACGTTAAAGGTCCTCTTTTCTTTGCAACAACAACAGCTTTTGTAAATGCATTTCATTACGAAGATGAACAAGCAATAATTGTAGTTGATTTTTCAAACTCTTACGTTTGGGATCAATCTGCAATGTTAGCCGTGGCGAAAGTTATAGGAAAGTATGAAAGCAATAATAAAAAGGTAATATTACAAGGGATGAACGGTACTACCAAAAAAGCGATGGGGCGAATTGGCTTAGAATCTTCGATATAGATAGCATAAAGAGGTGACTATTCACCTCTTTATTTTATTGAAAACGATAAAATGCATATTATAATCATATTGTCATTAAATAAGGGAGGTGTTTTAAATAATTGTTAAACGAGGTTCCACCACTTCCTTAAAGGTCATTATTTTTCTAATCGGAATTGCAGTGTTTACTTTGTGTATTTATTGGATGCCTGTGTGAACCATTAAAGACGTAGAAGCACATCCTGGTAGGGATTACTCGCTATATCCCTTTTTAGTATGTGCGTATGGAATTTGTATTACATTTTCTTTTACGCTGTATCAAGTATATAAACTATTAACCTATATCGAAAGGAACAACGCTTTCTCCGAGTTATCTCTTAAATCTTTAAAGGTTATAAAAAAATGTGCTTTTACAGCCATTTTCTTCATTGTATTAATGATAATAAGCTTAAAGGTGATTTCTATAATCACAGGAGATGATGCAGCAGGACCTATATCGATAAGTTTGATAGGAATTTTTGCAACAAGTATCCTCACAGCCATTGTGGACGTACTTCAGAAGCCATTAAAAAATTTCCTGGATAAAAACAGGTGTAATTTTATTATTAAATTCCCTATCGTTGAGTATAAAAATGATAATAGAACTTATTCATAATCAAAAAAGAAGTGAAAATATAAAAAAGCAGTTGGATTACGAAATCCACTGCTTTTTTTGTTACCAACTTACTGTTGATATTAATGTTAAAACAGTAACGAATTGGGCTGCGAGTTTTGATTTTATGCTTCAAAACCGAACCCGTTAATTCTATACCGCTCTTTTTATTTTACTCTGTACCAAACATATATCGTTTTTGGTGCCAAGATATTCCAAACATTAATCCAATGGCAAACATACTACCCATTAGGGAGCTACCACCGTAAGAAATAAATGGTAGAGGGATACCTGTAATTGGTAATACTTGAATCGTCATACCGATATTTTGAAAGACGTGGAAGGTAATCATCGTAATGACACCTACGCATAAATAAGAGTTAAATTCATTTTTTGTTTCTAATCCAAGCTTAATTAAGTAATAAATAAGAAGGAAAAACAAGCTGATAACAATGCTTCCTCCTATAAAACCGAACTCTTCACCTATTACGGCAAAGATAAAGTCTGTTTGACTTTCTGGAATGTAAACAACGCCATTTCCCGGGCCTTTTCCGTTGACCATCCCAGAACCGATAGCATTCAGTGATTTCACTAAGTGATATGCTTCACCTGTGCTGTAAGTGGTTGGGTCTAGCCATGCATAGATCCGACCAAATTGATACTGCTTAACACCTAAATATTTTTCAAGGAAATCAGGAGCATAAATTACTAGTGCAAGAATGCCGGCACCTATTGAACCAAGCCCTAAAAAAGCAGGAACAATTAGCTTCCACGTTACTCCCGATACAAAGACCAGACCTACAAAAATCGCTAATAAAACAAGCGCAGTTCCTAAGTCAGGTTGCTGCATCACAAGAAGCAGAGGAAAACCTAATGTTGCCCCCATTTTTGCTAGTAATAAAAGGTCTTCACGTATCGTGCGAATGCGATATTTTTCGTTGTGCTTAACAATAATATTACTCAATACAATAATCAAGAAAACTTTTACAAACTCAGAAGGCTGTAATGAAAAGCCAGGTAGTGTAAACCAACTTTTTGCACCGTTAATTTCTCGAGCAATACTGCTCGGCGCAATAATTAAGAAAATTAGAAGGAAGTTTCCAAAACCATAGAAGACCCACGAGAGTTTTTGTAATTGATCAGAATCTAGTCGCATTACAAATGCAATAATTACTGCTCCAATTACGTAGAAAGCAACTTGTTTAATAACAAAGTTTGAATCATATTGTCCAATAGTTTGTGCACTATTAATAGCAGTAATACTTACGCAGAAAAAAAGAAAGAGAAGAAAAGCTAAATTCCAGTCAAATCTACTAACATTTCGTTGATTTTCACCCATACTATTCACCTATCAATATCGAATCTAATTATATTCTTAATGTGGCACGCTAGTGTTAAGCCACAAAAGATATCTTCACTATGATGAAGATAATATCATACAGCCTCTTATTATACATGAATCATTCTACAATATAAATAGGTCAAACGATAACATTTTGCCTTTTACATCTTTTTGCTAGATTTTTAAGGTGGATAGGACTAAATCTAGCAATCTTATCATAGAGATTACTATATAAAAGATAATTTAATCAATTGCTAATCACTAGTAAATTTAATAGATAAAAATGAAAATTGAGTGAAAGAGTCTCTTATATAATAGAGGATAAGGAGGATTAGCTTATGATTTGGGGCGTGATTCTTGTAGGCTTATTCATTTGGTGTTCCTGTTACTATACCGTGTGTCACCATGGTTATATATCAATAAAAGCTGGCAATTTAGCTGCTGTATATACGGCAATGAGCACAAGCTTTATAACCGCTTTTACGATGTTTGTGTTAGTGGAAGAAACGCTTATGTTCTCAAGTATTTGTGCTGCTTGTGCAGGTATAGGAGTAGGATGGTTTATTGCGATTCCTTTCACAGTGAAAACAATTATAGGTGGTATTGTTAGCGGTGTTATTGCTAGTTTCAGCTTTTATACAATCCATCTCTTTTGGTCATATAGCAACGGGATTTTATGGGGGATTTTTATTTTAATCTCCATAGTAGGAAGCAGCCAGTCTCTCTTTAAAGTTTTAAAAGAAATTCCTATGTTTGAATCAGTTTTTGTTAAACGTTGCATTCAACACCCCTTTGTTTTAACTCCAATATTCGTTTTGATCTTTTTGGTATATCAATTTATTGAACGATACATGTCGCAATATGATCCTACTCGAAAAACCTAGTGTATGGATATTCACCTATTCAAAAAGTGAAGCATATAGTAATTTAAATGCACATTGGAAAGGAGAATATATATGTATCGATATTATTACGACCCTCGCTTTCAAATTATATTTCCAGGACAGGGTGGGCAAGGTTTTCCACCGCGACCACCAGGACAAGGTGGAAGCTTTTTACCACCACCTCCACCACCAGGGCAGGGAGGCGTACCAGGTTTTCCACCACCTTCTGGTCAAAGTGGTCCCCCAACAGGTCCACCGCCTGCTTTTACACCTCAATTAGCCTCTTCGGGAGGACCATCTCTTTATGCTGTAGATCCTGGTTCGATAGCAGGTTGTCTGTATAAATACACGTATATCTGGGCAAAAGGTGGGCGGTCATATTGGTTCTATCCAACATATGTCGGCCGCAAATCCGTAGCAGGGTATCGTTGGACTGGATTCAACTGGATATATGCTGGGATTGATTTAGATCGAGTGAACGAATTTCAGTGTTATTAAAGAGGTTGGGACATAAGTATCTCAGTCAATGATATATCTGAACTATCGCGAGTTAACTACTTTCGATAGTGCGGATATTTTTTTGTTTCGGAAAAATTTTAAAAAAATCATTTAAACGGTTGACGAATAAAGAACAGAATTATATAATAAATCTTGAATTCAAGATAATAAAAAAATAAAATCTTGAAATAAAAATAAATGATTTAAAGATAAACGGGAGATGAGAACTATGACAAACGTGTTATATGTAAAAGTAAATCCACAAGTTGATGAGGCGTCCTTCTCAACACGCTTAGCTCAAGCATTTTTAGATGAGTATCAAACGGTGAATCCAAGTGATACAGTAACAACAGTCGACCTTTATAAAGAAGGCGTTCCTTTAATTGATTCTGATGTGTTAAGCGCTTGGGGGAAAGCTGGAGCAAATCAAGAGCTAACAGAAGATGAAACAGTAAAAGTTGAGCGTATGGGAGCTTTATTAGAGCAGTTCTTACAAGCTGATAAAGTGATTTTTTCAGCACCGATGTGGAACTTAAGCTTTCCACCACTTATGAAAGCATATATTGATAACATTTTGATTGCTGGGAAAACATTCAAGTACACTGAAAGCGGACCTGTTGGATTAGCTACTGGAAAGAAAGTAGCATTATTAGAAGCGCGCGGCGGTGTTTATAGCGAAGGACCAGCTGCAGAACTTGAGTTTACACAGAAATACTTCCGCACTGTAATGGGTTTTATTGGTATTCAAGGTGTTGAATTAGTTGTTGCTGAAGGCATGGCTTATGCTCCAGCAGAAGCAGATCAAATTTTAGCTAATGCAGTAGAGAAAGCAAAAAGTGTGGCAAAGACATTTTAATAAGTAGTGAAAAAAGAGTATGGTAAAGGCTATACTCTTTTTTATATTTCAGCGAGTTAAATCAATTCCGATATTATTCCATCGAAAGAACTTTTTTGTTTACAATACATCGTAGGCATGTTTAAATAGTGAACATATTTATCTCAATATCCTGATCTAATGAGGGGAGCATTGTATACAAATGTTGAGGATATAAGAAGAAGTTTCTTCTTAATAAAGCTACGTTTTTCAAAGGTAATAAAGGGGTATGCTACCAATAAAATGATAAAGGAAAGGTGATTAACATGTTTAAAAAACTTTTTGGCGGTAAGACGAAATCTAAAGAAACACTAGTAACGGCACCAATGACTGGCAAAATCCTTCCATTAGAGCAAGTTCCAGACCCGGTGTTTTCTCAAAAAATGATGGGCGATGGATTTGCTATTGAACCAACCGATGGACAAGTAGTATCTCCAGTGGCAGGAGAGGTAGTCCAATTATTCCACACAAAGCATGCTGTCGGATTAAAAACAGAAGCAGGTACGGAAGTACTTATACATATTGGACTGGAAACAGTAGCAATGGAAGGGGAAGGCTTTGAAGCGCATATTCAAGCGGGCGATAAGGTAGAAGTAGGCACACCTCTTATTACGTTTGATTTACCATTAGTGACAGAAAAAGCGAAAAGTATTATTACGCCTGTTGTCATTACGAATAGCGACGCAGCAGATTCATTTGAAATTGTAGCAAGTGGTGATGTTCAAAAAGGACAAACTCAATGTGCGAAAGTGACAATGAAATAAATTTGTCACCTTCTTCCTGCTGAGGAGGAATAACCGGTTGAAGATATTTAAAGTATTAAACAACAATGCAGCCGTTGTAAAAGAAGGAAAAATTGAAAAGATTGTAATGGGCCCGGGGATTGCCTTTCAAAAAAGCAAAAATGATATTTTAAATAAAGACAAAGTTGAAAAAGTTTTTGTAATGAAAGAAGAAAATGAAAAATTTCAAGAAATATTAAAAAGCCTACCTGAAGAGCATATTCAAGTGGCAGAAGAAATTATTTCGTATGCGGAACAGCAGCTAGGCGTTATGCTTAGTGATCATGTTCATATCGCTTTAAGTGATCATTTATCATTTGCAATTGAAAGGTTATCTCGAGGAATTTTAATTCAAAATAAACTTTTACATGAAATTAAAGCACTATATCGTCCGGAATACGATATAGGTGTATGGGCGATTGAACAAGTTTCTAAACGTTTAAAAGTTCAGATGCCAATTGATGAAGCAGGTTATATCGCTCTTCACATTCATACAGCTAAATTGCATACATCCAATATGGAACAGGTAATGATGAATACAACAATCATCAACGAAATGATTGAGATTATTACAGAAGAACTTGACCTTAAAATTGATGAAGAGAGCATTTCGTACCAGCGACTACTCACTCATTTACGCTTTGCGTTAAATCGAATTGCTGAAGATGAGCCTTTTCATTCAATGGATGAAGATATGTTGAACATGCTGCAAACTAAGTACAAGCGTGCTTATACATGTGCTTTAAAGATTGGAGCATTTCTGAAAGCCGAATATGACATAAATTTTCCACCTTCTGAACTTGGCTATATTACGCTCCATATTGAAAGAATTGGTCAAAGGGCCTAAAAAAGTCTTGACGAACAATGTCGAAATAGATATAATGAAAGCGTATTAATTGAATAAGCGGGATTGTGACTGGTTAAGCAGGCAAGACCTAAAATGCATGAAATATGTATGCACTGCTGTTGTGTATATGTATTTGAGTACGCGTTTTAGGTCTTTTTTGTTGTTATCTGGCTAGTTGAATCGCAGAAACTATATTAAAAACATGTGATAAAGGGGGCGTTCGCATGGATGTGAAAGACATTGCGAAAAAGCTTGTTCCGCTTTTAGGTGGAAAAGAAAACGTTACCAGCGCTCAGCACTGCGCTACGCGCTTGCGTTTAGTCATTCGAGATGAAAGCAAAATTGATCAAAAAGGTTTAGATGAAATAGACGATATTAAAGGTGCTTTCTCTAATTCAGGGCAATTTCAAATCATTTTTGGCACAGGACTTGTTAATAAAGTCCATGCAGAATTTATGAAAGAGTTAGGTGTAGAGAATCAAACAACAGAGCAGCCTGCAAATCATCAAGAAGAAATGAAGAAAAAGATGAATCCTTTCGCAAGGTTTGCTCGTATGCTTTCAAATATTTTTGTTCCGATTATCCCTGCCATTGTTGCAAGTGGTTTACTAATGGGGCTACTTGGAATGATGAAAGCATTTAAGTGGGTTTCAGAAGACAGCTCACTTTTCATTTTACTAGATATGTTTTCAGGTTCCGCGTTTATCATCTTGCCAATCTTGATAGGATTTTCAGCTGCTAAGGAATTTGGAGCGAATCCGTATTTAGGAGCCGTAATGGGTGGAATATTAACTCATCCAATGCTATTAAACCCATGGACCTTAGCAGATGCCAAGCCTGAATATATGGACTTTTTTGGATTAAGTATTCCGTTAATTGGCTATCAGGGTACCGTTGTACCGATTTTACTTGCGATTTATGTGATGAGTAAAATTGAAAAAGGGTTGCGTAAAGTTGTTCCAAACGCAATTGATTTACTAGTAACACCATTTTTGACAGTTATTGTTACAGGGTTTACTTCTCTGTTATTTATTGGACCATTTGGAAGATATATTGGTGATTTGATTTCAATTGGTTTACAATCAATGTATGATGTAGCGGGTGTATTTGCTGGGATCGTGTTTGGTGGTTTGTATTCCACGATTGTATTAACAGGACTACAACATAGTTTTCATGCAATTGAAGCAGGACTTCTTGCAAACCCTGATATCGGAGTTAATTTCTTACTTCCTATATGGGCATGCGCTAATGTTGCACAGGGTGGTGCCGGATTGGCCGTATATTTTAAAACAAAGAATGCAAAAACAAAGAAAATCGCAATTCCAGCCGCTGTTTCTTCGTTTCTTGGGATTACGGAACCAATTATCTTTGGTGTAAACTTAAAGTTACGTAAACCATTTATTGCAGCAGCTATAGGTGGTGCTGCTGGTGGTGGATATGTTGTGTTAACGAATGTTGTTGCAAACGCATACGGTTTAACAGGTATCCCGATGATGGCTATTGCAGCTCCACTTGGGATGAGTAATTTAATTAACTATATTATTGGAATGGTTATCTCGGTAGGAGTAGCATTTATTGTTACGTGGTTTATGAAATTAGAAGAAGAATAAAGAAGGTAAAAGAAAAGTAGGAGTAAAATGACAGTTCATTTTACTCCCCTTTTCTTAATTTATACTCATAAAGAAAGAGAGGGGAAAAAAATGAAAAACGGTGTTATTTCATTAGGAGAAGCATTAGTTGACTTTATTCCGTTAGATCATACGAATCTTACATATCAAAAAAGTCCAGGGGGTGCGCCTGCAAACGTGGCGGTAGGAGTATCAAGATTAGGCTTGAAATCCACATTCCTAGGGAAAGTTGGGAATGATGTATTAGGTCATTTTTTAAAAGATACGCTTGATGAATATGGTGTTAATACAAACAACATGCTGCTTACAGATGAAGCACGTACAGGAGCGGTTTTCGTTACGTTAGATAAAGACGGTGACCGCAGCTTTAATTTTTACATTGATCCAAGCGCAGATCGCTTTTTTCACGAAGCAGAAATTGATGAAGAACTATTTAAAGAAAATCGTATTCTTCACTTCGGTACGATTTCAATGATTAGTGAACCTTCCCGCTCTGCCACTTTGAAAGCTGTAGAACTTGCGAAGAAGAATGATGTTCTTGTGTCATTCGATCCTAATGTTCGTTTAACGTTGTGGAAAGACGAAGAAAAATTGAAACGTACCATTCTAGAGATGCTTCCAAAAGCAGATATTGTAAAGCTTTCAGAAGAAGAGCTTGCTTTTATTACCGGAAAAGAAATGATTGAAGAAGGAGTGGAAGCGTTAAGCCATTATGCTATCCCGCTTTTAATTATTACATTAGGAGCAGAGGGAAGCCTAGCTGTATCTTCTAAAGCAAAAGTAGCTATTTCCGCTATGAAAGTGAACGCTGTTGATACAACAGGTGCAGGAGATGCCTTTGTGTCTGGTATGCTTTATTCCATTAATCAATATAATGGTCAACTTTCAGACTTGACAGAAGAAGAGCTTACTTCTTTTGGACGCTTTGCAAGTGTTTCTGGGGGACTAGCAGCTTCAACAAAAGGTGCGATGACGGCATTACCTACAATTCAAGAGATTGAAAAGCTTCTTGTGAAGTGAAAAAAGAGACTGAGACATAAGTAGTTCAGCATCTACTATACCTGAACGATTGAGAGTTCATAACTTTTAATCGTTCAGGTTTTTTGGTTGATTGTGAAAACAATGTTGGAAACAGGGGGAAATGGAGCGTAGGACACTCGACTCCTGCGGGAAAGAGAGGGAAACATGAGATCCCGCAGCGCAGCGAGGAGCTCAGGTTCCTCCCCCGCGGAAAGCGAGTGGCCGTAGCGCAGTGGAACGAACGTGTTGAGACAAACCAAAGAGATGGGAACAGCTAGTGTTCGTCTTTTAGAAGCCATCATTTTGTTATGTCCCAAACTCTTTTCTATAAAATATAAGCCTTGATGAAACTTTTTCACAAATAAACCGCAGAAGATAAAGACGTACGTATTGTGTCAGCACATTGTAAATGCTACACTACTAGTAGATTCATTAACTACAGTTTAGAAAGAGAGTAAACATATGGATTTTTATCATGATTTGTTTCTATATGTTCCGTACTTAACTGCCCTTATGGCTTATGTAGTCTGCTATTATATGCTTCGGGAATCGAGGTATGTAGCGGTACGCACAGAGGAGCTAAGAGAATCGACTTGTATTCAAACTAGCGTAGCAGTATTTACGGCATGGAAGCGTTTGAAGACGCTTATTCATGTATATAGAAAAACACCGGTAAAAGAAAAAAACACGGATGAAGAAGACCCTTTCCTTCTTATTTTTGCTTAATGTAATCATTTAAACAATTAGGAGGAAAGAAAATGAAACGACATTATAAATTAGTAGCAGTTTTAGGGATGGTATTAATTGCATTAGCAGGGTGTAGTACACAAAATCCTGTTACGTCTACAAGCGGTGGATTTTGGGATCACTACTTTGTATATCCACTGTCTCTTGCTTTGACAAAGGTAGCAGAATTCCTTGGTGGTAGTTATGGTTTATCAATTATTGCTGTCACGATTATTATTCGTCTAGTCTTATTACCGCTTATTTTAAAACAGCAAAAAAGCACGATGGCTATGCAAGCATTACGCCCGGAAATGGAAGCTATACAAAAGAAATATGCAGGTAAAAAAGATCCTGAAACGCAGCAAAAGCTTCAAAAAGAAATGATGGCTTTGTATCAAAAACATCAAATTAACCCACTAGGTGGATGTTTACCTATTTTAATTCAAATGCCAATTATTTTTGCGTTTTATAACGCCATTGCACGTACGGGAGAAATTGCGGAACATTCATTTTTATGGGTAAGCTTAGGTGCTCCAGATCCATACTTTATTTTACCAATTGTTGCAGCTATTACAACATTCTTACAAATTCGTGTAAGTATGACGGATGAAATTCAGCCTCCAATGAAGATGATGATGAACATTATGCCAATCTTCGTATTAGTAGCCGGTTTTACACTTCCGTCAGCTTTAGCTCTATATTGGGTAATTGGTAACTTATTTGGTATTGGACAAGGTTATTATTTAAAAAAGAGAATGACGTTCCTAAAAAGTAAATCAGATACTAAACCAGCTCCTACAAAATAAAGAAAAAGGCAATCGTAGTATATACGATTGCCTTTTTCTTTTGGTTAACAACATTTTACTTGTGAAAAATGATATAAATTGGATTAACTTACATATTTCTAAGGCATAACAAAAAGAGACTGAGACATAAGTAGTTCAGCCTCTACTATACCTGAACGATTGAGAGTTCATAACTTTTAATCGTTCAGGTTTTTGGTTGATTGTGAAAACAATGTTGGAAACAAGGTGGAATGGAGCGTAGGGCACTCGACTCCTGCGGGGAAGAGAGGGAAAACGGAGATCACAAAGCGCAGCGAGGAAGCTCAGGTTCCTCCCCGCGGAAAGCGAGTGACCGTAGCGCAATGGAACGAACGTGTTGAGACAAACCAAAGAGATGGGAACAGCGAGTGTTCATCTTTTAGAAGCAATCATTTTGTTATGTCCCAAACTCTTTTTTTATAGGTTTTTGTCATGAGATGTTTGGATTTGTGCAAGGATAAGAAGAAGTAGATGTGACAGATAAATTTAATTAAAAGGAGTGACAAAATGAGGCGCTTTTTCTTATGCTTCTTCATGATATTATTGCTTCCAAGTACAGTTGAATCAGCTTCTAACTTCAAGGTAAGTTTTATTCGAGATGGTGACGTGTGGGTTTATGAAAATGGAAAAGAAACAAAACTTTCTTCAACTAATGAGGCAAGTGAACCGATTTGGTCAAAGCATGGAGCTTATATCGCCTATAAAAATGGAGAATCGTTGATGGTAGCTAGCATAAAAGGCAAGCAAATTGAAATTGAAAAAGATGTCCAAAGTTATCAGTGGTCACCAACTGGTATGGAGATAGCGTACATATCAAACGACATTTTAACTATCTACAATGTTAAACAAAAGAAAAAAAGCCACGTAGCTCTTGGCGTTGATCAGTTTTCATGGTTCCCAGATGGTAAACAATTTTTAATAACGGAGTCAGCAACCTTATCACCGAGAGGTTGGGGAGTGGTTAAATTATATACGGTTGAAAAAAATGCAAATCTAGATATAAAAAAGGTCGAACCTTTTGCAACCTTACCTCATCAAAGCGACTCTTTTTTTGCTTATACAACGAGCGAATTTAAGTGGTCAGAAAATGGGCATTGGATTAGCTTTTTAGCTATTCCGACAGCTTCTATGTCAGCTGATGGAAACACGCTATGCGTTATAACTTCTGAAGGTAAAGCGTTTCAATCAATCGGTACAATGCTAAACGTATCAAATTGGTTTAAGTGGTCTCCCCATCAGCAAGAGCTAGCTTTTATTAATGGAGAAGGTCGGATTGCTACTGAAAATAAAACGTTCACGTTAAAAGAAATGCCCGTTTTTAAAGAGCGTATTTTTACTCCAAAAGGTTTTGCTGACTGGGATTTTACGTGGGGGGCAAATAAGCAAATTATTATTTCACGAGTACAAGAAGCGGATTGGTCAAACGACGCTAAGAAACGCCCGCTTCCCTCACTTTATACAATTAACTTAGCAAAAAACCAGCAAGAAAAATTGACTAATCCTTTAAAAGGTTGGGGGGATTATGCGCCAACATATATCAATCAGTCCAAGCAAACCCTATGGATACGTACGAATCGTAAAAGAGCCAATATTATGGCTGGTAGTACAAAGCAAGAAAAAATACTCATTAAAGATGTCGATGTGCCTGATAATTATTATGATTTATATCGGTGGAATGATGTTTTCACTGTATACGAGCCCTAACATGTAAGAAAATAAGCGAAAACCAGGTGAGGATATGAACATTCGATTGTTAACCAAAGAAGATGCAGATATTTATTGGGAACTACGTTTAAGAGCCCTACGAGACCATCCAGAAAGCTTTGTTTTAAGCTATGAAGAAGAATGTGAAAAAGAAGTGTCAGATATTCGTAAGCAATTTCCTACATTTGAAGACGAGTTTATCATGGGAGGGTTTCTCGATGATAAACTTGTTGGAATTGTAGGTTATAAAAAACAAAAACCTTTAAAAGTTCAGCATAAAGGAGATATCTGGGGAATGTACGTAGCTCCTGAAGCAAGAGGAATGGGGCTTGGGAAATCACTTTTAAAAGCAGTTATTGAACAAGCTTCAAAATCAACGGAGCTGCTGCAAATTTATCTTGTGGTCGCAGCTAATAATCAAGGAGCAAAAGCTCTGTACACTGCTTTAGGATTTAATAGCTATGGGTTTGAAAAACAAGCTCTACATGTAGAGGATAAATTCATTGACGAAGAGCATATGGTTCTTTATATGTAGAAGAATCAAAGGGCTGAGAAATAAGCATTTCAGTGAACTAGATATCCGAACGATTGCGAGTTAACTGGCAATCGTTCGGATATTTTTGTTGGTTATGGAAATAAGTTATAAATTGAGTGTCTGCAGTGCAATGCAAAGAACGTGTTTCTATAACTTACTTATGTTAGCAACGTCACGATTCGCCTTTGAGAGTTAATTTTCTTGTCTGAAAATGTATGTGAAGGCACTATTTATGTAGTAAATATGCTACTATTTAACTAACCATTATTTATTATATGTTTTACTAAAGGAAGGGTAAGTAAAATGGAATCATTAATTCAATTGAAAAATATCTCAAAATCATACAAAAAGCAAACGGTACTAGAGAACGTCCATACAACTTTTCAAAAGGGAGAAACAGTAGCGATTGTTGGCAAGAACGGTGCTGGAAAAAGTACGTTGTTAAAGATTGTAGGAGGGTTAATTAAGCCCACCAAGGGGAGCGTAACAATTGATACATCCATTGGTTTACCGGCCTTTGTGGTTGAACAATTTCCTCAAGAGCTTCCGTTTCGGCTTCAAGATTATCTATTTCATATGGGACGTATTCAACAAATCTCGAAAAAAAAACTACTGTTAAAAATTGAAGAGCTGCTCGAGACCTTTGATATGACCGAGTATAAATACGAAGAAATTACTTCTTTTTCAAAAGGAATGAAGCAGAAAGTAAATATGATGCAAGCGATGCTGGGATCTTCAGAGCTTCTTCTTCTTGATGAACCGTTATCTGGTCTAGATGCCAAAGCGCAGGTTGACGTTGAGAAAGCGTTTAGACGATTAAAAGATCGAGGAATGACCATTATTTTTACCTGTCATGAAGAAAGATTAATTCAAGTAACGGCGGATCGAGTGATTACAATTGGTGCTCACAAAATACTTCGAAGTCAGCGTATTGAATGTATAGATAAACTGGCTGTTATTGAAGCAGATTTTATTATGAATAAGCCTATTCGAGAGCTGAAAGGTAAGTGTGCTAAGGTTGAGCAACACGGCAGTCGCTATACGCTTTATATTAGAAAGCAAGACATGAATCAATTGCTCAAAGAGCTAATTGATGTGCGAGCGGATATTCATCGTGTAGAAATTATTGAAAGGGAAGACTATTAGAAATGATTGCATTGATACGATATCATTATCTTACATATTTAAAGTCATATCGGTATATTCCGCCATTGGCTTTGTATTTAATCTTATTAATTATTACCTATACATACACAGCAAATCCGGTATTAGACAGTTTCTATAATACTTCTATTTATTTATTCTTTATCTTTTCGTGGATTACAATTTCATTTATGCACGCGGAAAATAGTAAGCAAGAAAGAATTACAAGGCTGCATGTGAGGAAGAAGTCAGTTTATTTCATCAGTAAAATAATCAGTGCTGTAGTGCTGTCAATTATTCTAAGCGCTGTTTCAATTTTATATCCAATCGTCTTTGACATGTTTTCTTCAATGCCCACTGCTAAGGAGCAAGTGTTTGGATATTTACTGCATTTAGTAAGCTGCTTAACAAGCATGAGCGTGTCATTATTGTTCACTCGTCATATGCTTCGCACTGGTAATCTTTCGTGGTTTGGTCCAGTGTTTGTGTTGGTATTAACGTTGGCAGTAGCGGGTGTTCCTTATCCTTATGAAGGTTTGCAAATGGTTATTTATTTATTGCCGCCAATAGCAGCCCTGATACACTTTATAAGTGAGGATATTCATGTTTGGATAGGCTTTTGTTGGGGGCTTGCTTACTCAGCTGTCGTCATAGGTTTTTATTTATCAATTGTCCGTAACCGAGATATTTAACTTTGCTCAGTACAATAAAGCCCCTTTTACACCGGGAAATTAAATGTAAAAAGGGGCTTTTCATAAGGATGAACGACTTTATATAGACGGTCAGGATAATTAGTGAAAATACCGTTCACGCCCCATTGAATTAACTTTTTCATCTCTTTTGTATCGTTTACCGTATAAGCATGAATGTCTAGTCCATATGATTGGACCATTTTTATATAGCTTTTTGTTAACGTCTTTGAACTTGAGCCAATTCCATCAGCGTATCGATGAATATTTTTTAATTGATGTGACGTTAATAAACCTTGTCTATAGGAAACTAATTGAATGAGCGTAATGGAAGGTTCTAAGTGGTGAAAAGTCCGCAAACTTTCATCACTGAACGATTGAATAATAAGCTGTTGTTTATTTATAGTGTACTTATCTAAAAGAGTCATTAGCTTTTTTTCCATACCGGGATATTCATGAGGTGATTTTGTTTCAATATAATAACGAATGTCGTTTCCAAACGTGGCAAAAATTTCGTCAAGCGTTGGAATATAAGCTCCTTTTCGCTTGCTAGAAAACCAGCTTCCCGCATCTAAAGTCTGCAGTTGCTTTACGGTTTTATTCTTTACATATCCCGTTCCATTCGTTGTACGGTGTAGGGCATAGTCATGAATGGCAACTAATTGACCATCTTTAGACATATGCAGGTCAATCTCAATATAGTCACTTTTCATTTTTTGTGCCAGCTTATAGGCTTCTATCGTATGCTCTGGTTCATGGCCAGAAGCTCCGCGGTGAGCAATGATAAGCGGGTCTTTTTCAGCCGTATTAGCGATGTTGGTGTTACTAATAAAAAAAGCAACCCCTACTAAGCATGTAATTGAAAGTACAATAAGCCATTTTTTGTGCATATAGTAGCCTCCTGTTCATCTGCTTTTATTTTAAAGTAGTAAGGAAGTGCGTGTAAACGAAGGTTTCGTATTTATTAGTATGTCCGATAGAACAAGATGTTTTCATGGATATAGTGGAAAAATCATAAAAGTAGCCAATGCTTATTGAGCATTGGCTACTTTAGTATCCTGAAGTTTTGTATAAACAACAAGGCGTTCTTCATGTGTTTTATTTTGTTTATCGAATAATCCTGTACACGTTATTAAATTGAGATGATGATCAAACGTTGGACCGAAGATTTCTCGTAAAGGTGCATCTTCACGCGGATAGGCTTTTTTATCAATAACAACAAATGTAAGTACGTTACCCGATTCATCAGATACAAAGATCTCATCACCCTTATCAAGTTTATGAAGGTTGTAAAAAATTGCAGGTCCTTCTTTATCATCAACATGCCCAGCAATAACAGCATTTCCTTCATTTCCTGGCTTTGTGCCTGGTTCAAACCAAGCGACATCATCACCGTTATCAGGAACATCCATTTGTCCATCATTAGTTAAGCCGGTTTTTTCAATCAGCGCCTGAATGTCTAACTTTGGTATTGTAAGCTGAGATGGGGCAGAAACATCAACCGACGCTTGTGGGGGCGAATTTGTTGATTTTGTTTCTGCCATTTTTACTTTTTCAGGATCGGGCTGTGAAGTTGTTGCGACTGACTGAGCTGAACAGCCAACTAATCCTAAAAAAGCAGTGCATATAATTGGTAGAGCCCATCTCATGTTGTTCATTAATTTTCGTAGCCTTTATGACGACGAACAACAAAGATAGCAACTGCTCCAATTCCTAATAGAGTTAATACAGGAAGAAGGGAGTCATTTGATTGCTCAGAAGCTCCACCCATACCTGTTTTGGGCATTTCAGAAGGCATTGCCGTATTGTCTTTTAAAACAAGTGGCTCAAGGCTGTCAGCAGTATTTACAACAAGTACCGTGTAAACTGTATTTGCTTCTAAGTTTGTACCTGTAAGGTCTAATACTTTCGTATTACCATCAGTAGTTGTTACTTCTAGATCATATGTGCCAGCATCTACTTCTGTATAATCTGTTACTTGTTTAAATGATGCATTTTCAAAAAGGGTTAGACCGTTTGCAACGCCTACATTTACTGCAGGAGCATCAGGAGAGAAGTGACCTACGCGCACTTTTGTTTTTCCTTCTGAAGCATTCATATCATCTTCAAGCACTTTTAACTCTAAATTAGCAACTTTGTTAATTGCAGCTACAGTATAAGCTTTTCCAGCTTCAACTGTTAAGTTTGTAGAAACGACAGCTTCTTCTTTTCCTTTTGTACCAGCAGCATAGATGTCAACTTTATGTTCACCAGAAGATAGATTTAAATAATCAGTAGCATCTTTGAAAGCAGCACCTTCAACAGCAGCTTCTCCATCAACGTATACGTCAACCTCAGGTGCATCTGGTGAAGCGTGAACAACACGTACCATTGCATCGTTGCTTGCAGCTGATGCGAAATGCCCAGTAAAAGCAAGTAATAAAACAGTCATTAAAGAAGTGATACTAACTTTAATTTTTTTCATTTGCTTCATTCTCCTTTTGTGTACTTTTTTTGTTTAATGTTTGTAAAAATGTTGTACAAATATTTTATATCCAATATGTAATTTTGAAAACTTTTAAACTGTTTTTTAATTTGAATGTTTTTTGAAGATGAAAAATGTTTGTGTAACCTTACAATTGTTATCATCTACAATTTTATCCAATATATTCATGGTTTAATGCTTAAGATGCGAAATATAATAAATAAAATAAAGAAAATATTCATAATCTTGTGATAAAATCAAAGAAAGGAGTGGATGTCCCAATGCTGCCCGTTGAAGAAGAAAAGGTAAAAATAGTGCATCGGTCTTTACCTCGCAAAATGATTATTAAGCGTGTGTTACTTATTTTATTTAATAAGAAAACGCCTTTTTCCGTTGGCGAAATTATCATGTTCTTTAACTTATTTATCTTAGGAAGTGCAGGGTTTGTGTTTGGATGGGACCGTGCTATGTATTCGTTAATGACTTATTTCATTGCTTTTAAAACAATTGATATTGTTATTCAGGGGTTAGACGAGTCAAAGTCCGCTTGGATTATTAGCGAACAGTACGAACGAATTGGTGAAACTATTTTAGCAAGGTTAGGCAGAGGAGTAACGTACTTGAAAGGAGAAGGAGCATATACGGGTGATGATAAAAAAGTAATCTTTTGCGTTATCACAAGATTAGAAGAAGCAAAGCTAAAAGAAATTGTTGATGAAATTGATTCAACTGCATTTTTTGCGGTAGCAAATATTGCTGAAGTAAGAGGAGGGAGGTTTAAGAAAAAAGATATCCACTAAGTATAGAAAGAGGCTAAGACGTAAATAAATGTTCTCTTCTCAAAGACGAGTCATGACGTTTCTAAAATCGTTAGGGTGTAAGAGCAAGTCCGTTCCATTGCGCTGCAGATACTGGCTTTCCACGGGAAGGAATTTGAACCTCCTCGCTGCGCTGCGGGGTATCAACCTTCCCTCTCTTTCTCGCAGGAGTCGAATGTCTTACGCTCCATTTCACTAGTTTTTTAAAGGTGTTTTCCAAACCGACAGAAAATGCCTGAACTATCAAAAGAAGTTAACTTGCGCTAGTTCGGATAGATGGTTGACAGAAATGCTTATGTCCCAACTTCTTTTTGCTCTATGAAAGAACAGCTAATCCCTTGGAGAAGTTTGTTTTTAATATTTTAATTACACGATCTGTTTGTTCTGGTATACACTCTACGATTAAAATCACTTCCGCCGTTTGCTCATGCTTACTTCGCTTTTTAACAACTCTATAATAAATAAAGTTAATTAAAAAGCCAATGATAAACCCTGAAGCAGCACCAATCAATCCCCAGTATATAGGTCCCCATGTTAAGATGAATCCAACGCTTACGCCTATAACTGCAAAAGCTGTTGCCAGCCCAGCAGCGATGTCAAATAAGCTAATGCCGTCTGATTGATGAATACTATCGAAAAGTAAAAAATGATCATCTTTTACTTCTAGTGGGATGGCTAAAATTTGGCTTTTAGGAATACCACTGCGCTCCAATGCTACAATGGCGAGCTCTAGGTAAATTGAGTGATTAAAAGTAGAGAATACTTGCATAATGGGCTCCTTACTATATCGGGATTTAGCGTATAGAAGCTATCATCGCTGTTTTAATGAAAAGCGGTATTGCTGATAGTTTTGTGAAAGAAAGTCAGCCTGTTCACGATCATATAATTTATTGTTCTCAATGCATGCGTGTTGATTAACCAATAAAATCCAAAAAAAGCATACAAAAAAGGGCACCTATCTTGTAGAATGT
>NZ_JBXDLD010000024.1:0-9638 GCF_056820425.1 Priestia sp. KCTC 13724
CACTTTTTTGAAAAACTACGTCACATTCCAAGGGATAAGTCTGTCTAATTTTGGATAATCAACACTCGTGAATTTGGAAAGTAGGTTACCTTAAACCTCGAATAGTATTAGAGGGTAAAGATTATTTAACTAGCGTACTTGAAGAAGAGGTTAAACTGTTGTGGTAGGTAGCTGAGGTATTTCAGTCAATTAGATATCCGAACGATTGCTGACTTGCAATCGTTCGGATATTTTTTTGTTGATTCTGAAAACAAGTTAAAAAACTAGTGGAATGCAGCGCAATAGAACGAACGTGTTCTCACTGCCTAACTATGTTCGAACAGTCATGGTTTGTCTTTGAGAAGAAATCATTTAGTTATGTCCCAGCTGCGGTTTTTATCGCAAATTGAAATCTCCGCTTGAGACATCTACGTCTATTCGATGCGTACCCTTCCCATTCGTAGCTTGAATTTCATCTTCTTGTTCTTTCATTGTTTTAAAGTTAAATCGATTATTAATATCTCCCGTGCTCGCTTTGGCTTGTAAGGTAATATCAGCTTTAGGTGGCAGCGTAACAGTCATGTCTCCGGAGCTAACGTGAGCTTTAATCGAATCAACCACTCTATTTATAGAAATAGAAGCATCACCTGAAGACACGTGAGAATCCAACTTTCCTTCGTAGTTTTTAATCGTAATATCTCCTGACTGTAAATCAACTGAGCCTTCTTTTGTGCGCACTTTGTTGATTACGAGGTCTCCGGAGGAAACATTGATATCTAATTTATCCGCATCAATTCCTTGAATAACAGTATAGCCAGATTGGACTTTAACTGAAAAATTAGTAAGAGATAAAGAGGTTTCGTTAAACTCTACATCGCCTGAACCTACGTTTAGCTCTAAATCATTGCTGTATTCTTTTGGAATATAAATTGTTAATTTACTGCTATTACCGAATGAGAAAAATGAAAAAGGCTTATTCTTATACGTAACGGTAATCGTTTTTCCATTGCGTTGAACATTTACTTTTCCCTTCCCTTGTAAATCCGCTTTTACTTCTTTTCCGTTATATTCTTCAATGACTGTATTTACGTTCGCTGTTTTAAGCTTAATACTTTCAATTGAATTTGTCAGAGCTGCTTCGGTTTTGGAGGATCCTAACGTCCATGTAGATGTGGTAAATGGATTAGTCAAAAGAAAAGCAGCTCCGATAAATACTAGAACCAAAAACAATAGTTTTTTCATGCTTCACCCTGCTTTCAATTTTATAAAGAAATAAGATACATCACCAATGTTATCCATTTTGTGGGAGTTAATCAATAGCCCGAGGAATGAATTATAGGTAAGACCTGAGATGTAGTTGGAGATTGGAATATACTTACTTATTTTTCTAAAATAATGAATGGGTTTCAGTTGCCGAAAGCTAAAAGTAAAAATAATCCATAAAATTCAAGTAACAGTCATAAAAATGTTAGTTTCATTACGAATTTTAAAGGAATTGTATGGTTTGTAATATTATTGTTTCTCTTGTAAGAAACTTAATCCAATCTGAACAAATGTTACCCATTCTTTCAATGAAACTGGCTTTCTCTATGCTAAGATAATGTCAGGTTATTTTTTCGGGAGGTATTTTTATGAAAAAAGGAAAATTGACAAAGTGGGTCATTACATCAGCTGCATCACTTTCATTTTTTGGAGTACAAGGAACAGCTGCATCAGCTGCATCTCATAAAGTATCGACAGGAGATACGCTGTGGAAGCTTAGTCAACAAGAAGGTGTATCGGTAGATGAATTAAAACAAGCGAATAATCGCACGAATGATATGATTTATGTTGGAGAAGTCCTAACAATTCCAGAAAAAGAGACAGTACATACAGTAGTACAAGGTGAGACATTGTTTAGTATTTCACAGACATATAATACAAGCGTAGATCGTTTGAAAGATTTAAACGGATTACAAGGTGATCTTATTAACGTAGGACAACAGCTAGTTGTAACGGGACAAGGAGCTTCTGAAGCGGCACCAGCACCACAGCCTACAAACGTAGGAGTTGCGGAAGCGAAAGGTGAGCCGTACCAAGGTAAAGTAGCGGTAGCAACCGTGGTTATGAATCGTGTGGCGTCAGCCCAATTCCCTAACAGCATTACAGAGGTTATTAATCAACCTTTAGCTAACGGTGGTTACGAGTTTTCTCCAGTAGGCAATGGAACGATTAATCAGCCTGCTTCTGAGGAGTCAAGACGTGCTGTAGAAGAAGCGTTAGCAAATCCAGATCATCAAAACCCTGCGCTGTTTTTCTATAATCCACAGATTGCAACAAATTCGTGGTTAGAAACAAAGCAAGTAACAGCAGTTATCGGAAATCACGTATTTGCTAAATAAAAAGAAACGAAGATTTCCCTCGTTTCTTTTTTATTGCTTATAGATATGCTTGTAGCTGTTGCGATAGTTTAAGAAATTCTTGTTTGTTACGATGTAATAAGGCATGATCAATTTCTTTTTGAAGCTGTTGTTTTTGAAACATCCGAAGCGCATGATCTAATACCATTTCAGCCGTTAATGAATTCATTGTATCTTCTTCATTTTGTTTCTGGATATGATTCAAATGCTTTTCCACGGGGAAATCAACTCCTCAGAAATTTTTAGTTACCTATTCATGCTCTAAGCTATGCGATGTTTCTAAAAATGGTTCGTAGCTTACAGCCTATGGGGGAGATAAGAAAGCCATTTAAAATCGAATTAAGTAATGATAATTGTACTAAAACAGGATATGTATATCAACTTTGTTGTATAATTGATTGTCGTCTTTTTCTGACAAAAATCTATGGTCTAAACAAGAGTGTTCTAGCATAGGTGACCTTCTTATTCTTTATGAGTGTTTCCTATATTCCATTTGCTTATTCGCATTATTCTATTTATTCATTGTACATATGAGATATTATTCGTATAAGATATGTATAAATATCAATATCGAAAGCGTTAACATTAATTGTGAGAGGGGAACATAAAATGTCAGTGCTTACATTGAAACGCTATGTTTTGAGTGAAAGGGAACGCGAAAAATTAGAAGATGCATTGCTTACTAGCTTTCCAGAATGTGAATCTGTTGTGTGGCAGCTAGATGATGTAGAGCTTGGGGAATTGTATCACAAAAAAATGCAGATAAAAGCTTGATTATAAAAAAAGGGCAACGTTTCATCAGAAAACGTTGCCTTTATTCTTGCTTGGACGAGTCAATGCCGTATGCAAAGGGAATTAATGCACAGATTAAAGCAGCAGTTAGCTCAAATGTGAGCTGTAAGCCGTTAAGTTCATGACTTTGAAACATTAAAATCTTTTCAACCGTGCCAAATATAATAAAACCGAGGATGAGATAGCGTGCAATCCAAATCGCTTGTCTATAAGAAAGCAAGCCTTGTTTTAAATGCGCTGTAATGGTCTGAATCATATTTTTTCCTCCTTACCCAAACTAGTTATCTTTTAAACCTATTTTTATTGTAACAAATTATTTGATACTGTTAATTATTTAAAGTTTTCCATTCGAAAAAACCTTCCTCAATCAGCTGAGGAAGGTTCTCTTTATTTTGCAAGTGGTATTGAAGAATCAGAACTTTGAGGTGGAGCTGGTGGATGAAATTCGTTTTCCATTTTTGAAACAACAACCGTTGCAACTCCGTTTCCAATTAAGTTCGTAATAGCACGAGCTTCAGACATAAAGCGATCCACACCAATTAATAATGCAAGACCTTCAACAGGAATCATTGGGAAGGCTGCTAATGTTGCTGCTAGAGTGATAAACCCAGAACCCGTTACGCCAGCGGCACCTTTTGATGTTAGCATTAACACACCTAGTAGCGTTAACTCTTGCCAAATCGTTAAGTCAACTCCGTAGGCTTGTGCAATAAAAATTGCTGCCATTGATAGATAAATAGATGTCCCATCAAGGTTGAATGAATAACCAGTAGGGATAACCAGACCTACAACGGACTTAGAGCACCCGTATTGCTCCATACGATTCATCATTTTTGGTAAAGCTGATTCAGATGACGATGTACCAAGCACGAGTAAAATTTCTTCTTTAATAAACGCAATGAATTTTAAAATACTGAAGCCATAAAATTTAGCAATTGTACCTAAAACAAAAATGATGAATAAGAACATCGTAATATAGACAGATCCCATTAATTTTCCGAGCGAAACAAGTGAACCAATTCCAAAATTTCCGATTGTATAAGCCATCGCTCCGAAAGCAGCAATTGGAGAAATCTTCATAATCATATTAACGATTCCGAAGAAAATATCCGTCACTCGTTCAAAGAATGTAATGACAGGTGCTGCTTTTTCGCCTAGAGCTGCTGTTGCAAGTCCAAATAACACGGCAAAAAATAAGATTGGAAGCAGTTCTCCGTTAGCCATTGCTCCAAAGACGCTATCTGGAATAATGCTCATCACAAAGTCCATGAATCCATGTTCAGCTTCGGCTGCTTGCTTCGTATACTCAGAGACGTCAGCTCCCTGTGCTCCGCTTATATTAAAGCCTTCACCAGGTTTTACGAAGTTAACAACAAGAATACCAATAGCTAAAGCGAACGTTGTGACAATTTCAAAATAAAGAAGTGCTTTACCACCAATACGCCCGACTTTTTTCAAATCGCCCATACCACCAATTCCAATGACAACAGTTAAAAAGATAATCGGTGCGATAACCATTTTAATTAATTTAATAAAGATGTCAGCTAATACTTTCAGCTGCGCGCCGAATTCAGGAAAAATAAACCCAACCATAATCCCTAAGATAATCCCAATAATAACGCGAACTGTTAAGTTGTTAAAATTAATCTTCATCTTCCATCCCCCTTGATTCATAATTTGATAGCGTTTTCATTTATCTTGTAAACCTATAGTACCGCATATGAATGGGGGGTGAAATTTCTGGTGATAATGGTCTTTTTGTTCATTAAGTTCTTAGAATTTTCATAGAAAAGAGTTTGGGACATAACAAAATAATTGCTTCTAAAAGACGAGCAATAGCTGTTCCCATCTCTTTAGGTTATCTGAACACGTTCGTTCCATTGCGTTACGGCCACTCGCTTTCTGCGGGGAGGAACCTGAGCTTCCTCGCTGCGCTTTGAGATCTCAGGTTTACCTCTTTTTCCCGCAGGAGTCGAGTGTCCTACGCTCCATTCCACCCTGTTTCCAACATTGTTTTCACAATCAACAAAAAACCTGAGCGATTAAAAGTGAGGAACTCTCAATCGTTCAGGTATAGTAGAGGCTGAACTACTTATGTCTCAGTCTCTTTAATTACTTCTTATATGTTTCTTCCACAATATCTTTTGTTAAACGCTTTTGAAACTCTGTATAAAGTGGTTTAAAGCGCTGTTTCCACTTATCTCTTTCCTGTTCTGTTAAATAATGAACTTGAATCGAAGACTCATTTTTAATTTTTTCGAGCTGCTGATCATTCATTCCTTTCGAGTGCTCCCACATCCAAGCTGTTGTTTCCTCCATCGCATTTGAAAGCAGAAGTTGAACATCGGGAGGCAAGCTGTTCCAATAGCTCTCGTCCATCATGACCGCATAGCCTAAGTAGCCGTGATTACTAACCGTCATGTAGCGCTGCAGCATATATAAACGCTTTGAATAGATATTTGAAATTGTGTTCTCTTGACCGTCAAACTCTTGTTTTTCCAGCGATTCATACACTCGGTTAAATGGAGCAATGGTAGGTTTAGCATCAAGTAGATCAAACTGCTTTTTTATGACTTCGCTTGGCATAATACGAAAGCGTTGGCCTTTAAAGTCATCCGGGACAGCCAGCTTTTTTTGACTACTCGTCATTTGTTTAAATCCATTGTTCCAGAATGCTAGTCCTTTTAAATTTTCTTTTTTGAGAGATGCTTGCAGACTCTTGCCAATCTGACCGTTTAACGCGGCTTCAACTTCACCTTCATCTTTAAACATAAATGGGAGGTCAAAAAGTAGCCAATCCTCGTTTAAATCTGCAAGTTTTGAGAAAGAAGGAGCAATCATTTGAACGTCATTTCGTCTTAAAGCATCTACTTCTTCTGTATCAGAATAGAGCACACTATTTGAGAAAACTTCAACTTTAACCTTGCCATCTGATCGTTCATTAACAACCTTGGCAAACTTTTGAGCTGCTAATCCTTTTGGGGTGTTTTCAGCTACAACATGACTAAAGTTAATCACAATCTGCTCATCCAGTCCTCGTTGTTCATCATCTCTATAGACGTGTTCTGAATGTAAAAACGAAGGAGGGAAAAGCAAAATATAAGTAAAGAAAGCGCTGACAAATAAAGCTGTTACAATAAATATTCGCATAGGGTCTTACTCTCAGCTCCTCGCATCTCGATGAGAAGAATTGTAATCTTATGATTTATTTTACCATGCAGATTTGGAGCATGGTAAAATAAATATAGATAGTATATGTGAGAAAGAAGAGGTAGCTTAGGCTTTATGAATCGATTTTCAATGCAAACGAAAATGACTGCCTTAATCTTTTTTATTATCGTCTTTGCGCTGTTTTTAGCGGGTCTTGTCGTGATTAAAGAGTTTGTGGAATCAAAGGAAGAAGATTTACGTCAGAGAGCTCTTGTAACATCAAGAACTGTAGCTGAAATGACGGAGGTTAGCGAAAAGATAACGGGAGATGAACAAAAAAGGCAGAAAATTAACACAATAGTAGACCCCATTCGAATTATTCACGGGGCAGATTATGTAGTGGTACTTGATATGGAAAAGATAAGGCTGTCTCATCCAGTCAACGCTATGATTGGCACAAAATCGCATGGTGAAGATGAAGGACAAGCATTTGCTGAACACACATACACGGATAAGGCTAAAGGAGAAAGTGGCACCGTAGTGCGTTCACTCGTTCCAATTATTAATCACCACCATGAACAGGTTGGCGTTGTAATTAGTGGTTATTTGTTGCCGACTTTTTCAGAAGTTATACAGAGCTTGAAAAAAGAGATTTTTATCATCAGTCTGCTAATTCTACTATTTGGTGGATGGGGAGCTTGGGTACTAGCTTCTCACATAAAAAAGCAAATGTTTGAGTTAGAACCAGATGAGATTGCACGGCTATTTGTCGAGCGAACGGAAACCTTTAACGCTATGCATGAAGCTGTAATCGCGATTGATAAAGATGAGTATATTACAATCTTTAACGATAAAGCAAAAACCATTATGAATATTCATGATGATGTAATTGGAAAATTGATTTATGACGTCATTCCAGATACCCGTTTACCAGAGATTTTACAGCTGAATCAACCGGTTTATAACAAAGAGCTTCAAGTACGGAATTTAACGATTTTAAGCAATCGGGTTCCAATTAAGGTAAAAGGAGAAACGGTAGGAGCAGTTGCGATTTTCCAGGACCGAACTGAAGTAAAGAAGCTAGCTGAAGAACTAACTGGGGTAAAAGCATTTGTCAGTGCACTTCGCGTTCAAAGTCATGAATATATGAATAAGCTTCATACAATTGCAGGGCTGATACAGCTTGGAAACAATGAAAAAGCGCTGGAGTACGTCTTCGATGTTTCCGAGCAGCAGGAAGAATTGACGAATTTCTTACACAAAAATATTAAAAATGAAAGCATATCAGGCTTGTTAATTAGCAAAGTAAGCAGAGGAAAAGAATTGGGAATTACGTTAACAATTGATAAGAATAGCTATTTAGAAACGTTTCCTCAGCATTTAGATCATCATGATTTTGTAATCATTATTGGGAATCTAATCGAAAACGCTTTCGATTCGTATGCTAACTCTTTTCATGATGAGAAAGAAGTCTATGTCAGCATTGAACAAACAGAGGACGTGTTGTCTATTTTGGTAGAGGATAACGGATGCGGCATGGCTAAAGAAGAAGCGAAGCATATCTTTGAAGAGGGATTTTCGACAAAGGCAAAGGAAAATCGAGGTATTGGTCTTTATTTAATTCACCAAATTGTTCAAAAAGGTGATGGAGATATTGCGATTGAAACAGAATATGGGCGTGGCACGGCGTTTACCATTACATTTGTACTATAGGTTATAAGTGAAAAGGGGATGGAAGCATGACAAAAAGCCAATGGAAGGTACTTGTGATTGAAGATGATTTAATGGTTCAAGAAGTGAATAAGCAATTCATCGAGCAGGTGGAAGGTTTTGTAGTGACAAACGTCGCATCAAACGGAGTAGAAGGGTTACAAATGATTGAAAAAGATAATCCGGATCTAATCATCATCGACATGTATATGCCGAATCAAGACGGACTTACCACACTTCAAAAAATTCGCTCAAAGGGCTATCAATCAGATGTAATTGCCGTCACAGCGGCCAGTGACAGTGAAACGGTCAAGCGTGTATTGCAATACGGAGCCGTTGATTATATTATGAAGCCATTTAAGTTTGAACGCATGAAGCAAGCTTTAGAAAACTATCGACAGCGCCAAACCAAACTAAGCAAAAGCGAATCTATCACTCAAGATGAAGTCGATACGCTATTATTTAAAACAGCCGCTGAGAAAAATCCAACGTTACCGAAAGGGTTAAACACGGTCACGTTAGCTGGAATCCGGTCGTATTTACATAGCCAAACTGATCCAATTTCAGCAGAAGAAGTTGCAGAAGGAATGGGTATTGCAAGGGTCACGGCACGTCGATACTTAGAGTATTTAGATCAAGAGAAAGAAGTTGAGCTTTACGTAGAGTATGGCCGAGTCGGCAGGCCTGTTAACCGTTATCTATTGCAACAAAAGTAGTCATAAAAAAGACCGGTTCTTTGCTGGACCGGTCTCTGTAGCTATGATTCATAGATTTCTTTAATTCCTGATAAGCGTAAAGATAACGTATTGTGATTTTCATCCTGTAAAGATAATGTTTGTTCGACTAGGTTTAACTGTTTTACTTTTCCTTTGAAAGTTTCTAATAAACCATCACGATAATAATTAACTGTAACAGAACCGTTTTTTCGTAAAGCTTTTAAAATCATTAGATAATCTCCTCTCATGGTATGTTTTATTTATGAAAACCGAAGTAAAATGTAAGCAGTTTTTTATCTACTTTTAGTATACACAAAAATAGTAAGCGTTTTCACTAAAAAAATGAACACTTTGTGAAATTTTGCACATCTACTTTTAAAAAAATCTTTACAACGTAAATCTTACTCTTTCTTTATGAAATTCAAGTGAAAAAACTGTTAATCTCATGTTAAGAGTTTGTTACCTAAAGGTTTTCTTGACAAACACCTTTGCCTCTACTATACCTGAACGATTGAGAGCTCATAACTTTTAATCATTCAGATTTTTTGGTTGATTGTGAAAACAATGTTGGAAACAGGGTGGAATGGAGCGTAGGACACTCGACTCCTGCGGGAAAGAGAGGGAAAACGGAGATCCCGCAGCGCAGCGAGGAAGCTCAGGTTCCTCCCCGCGGAAAGCGAGTGACCGTAGCGCAATGGAACGAACGTGTTGAGACAAACCAAAGAGATGGGAACAGCGAGTGTTCGTCTTTTAGAAGCCATCATTTTGTTATGTCCCAAACTCTTTTTAATTTATGAAGGAAAATAAGAATTTAGAACGTATATGAATGAATTTCATAATCTGAACCCTATGTCTCGCAAGACTTTATAGACATCAAAAAAGGAGTACCTCC
>NZ_JBXDLD010000025.1:0-16461 GCF_056820425.1 Priestia sp. KCTC 13724
ACAGGAAACCCTAGAGAAATCATTATTGTATCAGCGAAATGATTATATGTCTTTTATGGGCGGCGGTACGCTAATTCCCTGGGCATTGATCCCCGCTGCGGCTATCTGTGGTGTGAGTCCGTTTGAGCTAGCGCGCAGAAACTTAAAGCCCGTGGCAATTGGATTAGTTGTCACGACCGTCGTAGCAATGTTTCTTATTTAAATTTTACATTTTTTATAAAGCATGAGTAATACAGTTAAATTGGGATACGATAAAAAGAGGCTGGGACATAAGTAATTCAGCCAATGATAAACCTGAACGATTGAGAGTTTCTTACTTTTAATCGTTCAGGTTTTTTGGTTGATTGTGAAAACAATGTTGGAAACAGGGTGGAATGGAGCGTAGGACACTCGACTCCTGCGGGAAGAGAGGGAAAACGGAGATCCCGCAGCGCAGCGAGGAAGCTCAGGTTCCTCCCCGCGGAAAGCGAGTGGCCGTAGCGCAATGGAACGAACGTGTTCAGACAAACCAAAAAGATTGGAACAGCTATTGTTCGTCTCTTAGAAGCAATCATTTTGTTATGTCCCAAACTCTTTTTCATCCCATATATTGCTTTGAATTCATTGGAGCAGTTGGTGTTAAATAAGCTTTTACTAACGTATAAAACAGCAAACCCACTGTCAGCCAAAAACCACCTAGTAAGTAGCCACCCAAAACATCTGTCATATAGTGCTCAGCTAATAGGAAACGACTGACACCAATGAATAAAATCAGTAAACTAAAAACGATAATTGAAGCCTTTCTAACCGTCTCATTCTTCACATAAAAAATAATAAAAAACAATAAAAACCCATAAAGCATCAAACCCAGCATGGCATGACCACTTGGAAAGCTGTATCCCTCTACTCCCAATGTCGGACGTAGTCGTTCAATCCATGCTTTTACGGCGTTGTTCAGTAAATAACCGCTTAAAACAAAAGCCAGTACAGTCACAGCACCTACAGTGTCACGCTTGTTGAAACCTAATACTCCAACAAGTAAAAGGGATAGAATAATAATCATTGGCTTTGAAGCAAAAAATGAAGTAACTTCTAAAATTCGAATCACCAGCTCATGATTATGTATGTTTGTAGCAATGGTTAGAAAGAACGCATCTATGCCGTGCACCGGTCCATTAATTGTCATAACGACACCTATAAACATCCCCATCAGTGCAAGTAATAATAAAAGAATAAATCGATATTTCATACGCCACTTCCTCATGTATAAATTTATCTCCTTCTATTATTCATCGAACAAAAGCAAATGTGCAATCAATTTTTATTGGGAACGCTTCATTTGTTTTCATTTTCATCAAATATTGATATAATATAAAATGTCAAATAATTCTAAACTATTTATTTATTTAACAAAAACTCTACAAACAGCTATTATCAATGAAAGGATCTGACTTAATGATTTCAGAACTACACTCTTTACTAGAAAAAAGCTATGATGAAATGGTCCAAATTAGACGTTATCTTCACCAATACCCTGAACCTTCTTTCAAAGAATTCCAAACCGCTACTTATATCCGTAGCTTTTATGACAAAATTGGCGTGCCTTACCGAGCAAACGTTGGTGGAAATGGCATCGTCGCAACGATTAAAGGAGAAAAGCCTGGTCCAACAGTTGCTTTACGTGCCGACTTTGATGCTTTAGCCATCCAAGATGAAAAAGACGTACCCTATAAATCAACTGTTCCTGGCGTAATGCACGCTTGTGGACACGATGGACACACGGCTACCCTTTTGGTTCTCGCTAAATCCATTCAACAGTTAAAAGATCACTTAGAAGGAACGATTGTGTTCATTCATCAGCATGCTGAAGAATATGCGCCTGGTGGAGCGAAACCAATGATTGAAGATGGATGCTTAGATGGCGTAGATGCGATTTTCGGCACACATTTATGGGCTGTTACCCCTACAGGTGTCATTCAGCACAGAAACGGTCCGTTCATGGCGGCAGCGGATCGATTTGAAATTACCATTAAAGGCGCTGGAGGTCACGGTGCTCAACCTCACAAAACCAAAGATGCAATTGTCATTGCTTCTCAGCTCGTGGTTAACTTGCAGCAAATTATCAGCAGACGCGTCAATCCAGTTGAATCAGCCGTCATTACTGTTGGTTCTTTCGTAGCGGAAAATGCCTTTAACGTAATTGCTGATTCAGCAAAGCTTGTTGGTACAGTTCGCACGTTTAGCGAAGATGTACGCAATGATATGGAAAGAGAAATTGAGCGTATCATTCAGGGAACCTGCTTAGCTGCTGATGCTTCCTATGACTATTCGTTTAAACGCGGCTACCCCGCCGTTGTCAATCATAGCGAAGAAAATGCGTTCTTAGCAAAAGTAGCAGAAACAATTCCAGAAGTGGAAAAAGTGGAAGAAACCGAACCGCAAATGGGTGGAGAAGATTTTGCTTATTATCTGCAGCACATAAAAGGAACATTCTTTTTCACAGGAGCGCAGCCTGAAGGCGTCGATACTCCTTATCCACATCATCATCCAAAGTTTGATTTTAATGAAAAAGCGATGTTAATCGCTTCAAAAACACTCGGTACAGCAGCAATTGAATACTTATCTAAAGAACAAAAAGCAGAATCCATTACATCTTAACTAGTTCGCCTCCATCTATTGAGTGTGGAGGCTTCTTTGCATAGGTAGAAACTTTTTGTCTCTTGCTTCGTATATAAGAAAAGCGGTTTTCAAAAAGGGGTGTCTGAATGACTGAGTATGAACAAAGAGCGTTGGCTGATGCAGAACACTGGAAGATTACGCTGTTAAAGCGTCCATCTGCCTTTCAGCGAAATGCCAAGCAGCTGCAAAACAAATTGAATAAAAAAGTACCAGAAAGCATTCATAAAATGATTACGGAAAGCATAAAAAAAATGGTAGAGACTACAATTATTGGCTCTACCATTACCACAAAGAAGGACTATAATCGCCATTTAAGCTTTGAAGAGCGTGAAGCTGAAATTAAGGCAACGATTTCTAAATATCGTAAAACTGCTGCCGTTGAGGGGGCAGGAACAGGCGCTGGTGGACTGTTGTTAGGCGCAGCTGACTTTCCTCTTTTTTTGTCAATTAAGATGAAATGTTTGTTTGATATTGCTACTATTTACGGTTTTGACGTCCGCAAGCAAGACGAACGGCTATTCATTTTATATATTTTTCACCTTGCGTTTTGTAGCGAAGAAAAGCGAACGGAAGTCTTTGCTCTTATACAGGAATGGAATCAATCGTCTCAACATAATCTCGATTGGAAAAGCTTTCAGCAAGAGTATCGTGACTATATTGATGTAATTAAAATGCTTCAGCTCATGCCTGGATTTGGCGCTTTTGTTGGTGCTTTTGCAAATTATCACCTGCTTGATCATGTCACTCAGGTTGCAATGAATGTATATCGTCTGCGGTTATTATCCTCAAACGAAAAAAATCTGCCCTAGGAGGCAGATTTTTTTATGCAATGGCTTTTTTCTTAATATAAGCAGTAACAAAAAATTGAACAAATAGCCCACCTACAACAAAAGCAAGCAAACCAACAAGCAAGTTAGAAGCTGCTACCACAATACTTAAACAAGCTGCTTGCAAAAATAAGACATTTCGAATAATGCTTAAAAACGCTGCTCTTCTTGTTTGCTCTTGAAGAGGATACAGAGATAACCACAAAACTTGTTTATGATGTTTCCATAGCGGCATGATTTGAAATCCTGTTATATAAAGCGTTAACAGTACAATAACAATATTTCCATAAGCAAAAGGAGTCGCTATCAAAATTAACCCGCTAATGACCGTCAAGCGTACTAGCAGACCTAAATAATCTCCTGCGCGCAAAAACGTACGCGTATATAAATAGCGATGAGTTGCCTGCTGTTGAAACGGGATACTCTTTAGAATAGTGTCCAAGTATGCCCTACGCTTTACCTGCTCCTTTAGTTGCGGAACATCCGTAAATAAGTTAGCCAAGCGATAAAACATTGCCACTCTCCGCTCTTCAAGCTCGATCAATGTTTCCCACTTCAACGGCTTTGCTTTTACAAGGGAACGGTAATATAGGGCTAAGCCGATAATAATAGCTCCTGTAACAGCGGGGAAAAACGCATAAGATCCCACAAATAGAAAATAAACAAACACTCCATTTAACAGGAAACGTACAAGGTAATCGATCCACCTTGCGTACTTTTCTTCAAAATAAACGCTCCACCACGTCATTTTTAAATTGATTGCTTTTAAAATCAGCAAGAGAATTAAATGCGTAAAAATCGTTGAGTACGTCTGGTTCGTTACTTTTACGTGCAGCGGAGCAACAGCGGCTGTTAGTATAAGTAGCACATAAATATATGTGGAAAACGTATAAAAAAATGACTTTTTAAAATACAACTGTAGCTTTGATTCAAGCGCAAGCATAAAGACTAAATCTGGCCCTTTTAAAAACGTACGAATAGAACCGCTCGTGAGTACCAGACTCATGATTACTGCAATTAAAAACGCTGATGGAAAAGCTGGTGTTAACGTATCTAACCACTGCTGATAATAATAAGCAGCTGCCCCAATGGCAAACACGAGCACAAGCTTTAAATGATCGTTAAAAATATACTTCATATAGCGGCGCGTATCTTTTAGATGCTGCTGAAATCGCTGCTGCCACAGCCCTTCAATACTACTCATAGTCCTCTTCCTTCGTCAGTTCAATATAGATTTCATCTAGCGTTGCGTTTGGCTTATTAAACTGGGCTCTTAAATCCGCTAGCGTTCCTTGTGCTCTTACTTGACCGTTATGTAAAATAACAAATTTGTCACAATAGCGCTCTGCTGTGGCTAAAATATGCGTAGACATTAAAATGCCGGCTCCCTGCTTTTTCATATCAGTCATTAAATCTAATAATGACTGAATACCAAGTGGATCTAGCCCTAAAAATGGTTCATCAATAATATAAAGTGAAGGCTGAACTAAAAAGGCACACATAATCATTACCTTTTGCTTCATCCCTTTTGAAAAATGAGCTGGAAACCACTTCAGCTTTTTATCCATACGAAATTCTTTTAACAGCGGCTTTAAGCGAGCTTCATACGTTTTGGAATCTAACCCATAGGCCATTGCCGTCATATCTAAATGTTCTTTTAACGTTAGCTCATCGTATAAGATTGGTGTTTCAGGAATAAATGTAAATTGCGTACGATAGCCGGTTGAATCCTGTTGAAACGTTTTATTATGAATAGCAATGGATCCTTTCTTTGGCTCCATTAACCCAATAATATGTTTAATGGTTGTACTTTTACCTGCTCCGTTAAGGCCAATAAGCCCAACTAGTTCTCCTGCATTAACCTCGAAAGATACGTCCTTTAATACAGGCGTTTTTGTATATCCTCCAGTTAAATGTTGAATTTGTAATAAACTCATTGAATTCTCCTTTAAATACGTGAATTTAGTAAACAAAATAACGTGACATACGCGGTAAATGAAAGTGTTCCATACAACATAGCAATGATGACAAACCGCTCATTTTTATCTATTGTACCAAATCTTCTTCAAGGATACATTTTTTTAATCATCAAAAATAAGGATTATATTTCCAGTTTAAATTTTTAAATACGTGGACATTCTAATTAGGGAAGAAGGAAAGCCGTTGATGTTCAACATTAGCTTTCTACATCTGAAATGAGGTGTCTACACCAGACATTAATCATGAAGCACTATGTTAAGCGTTATAATAAGGGGATGTTAGTCATGAGCGTAGTTGGAATTGATTTATAAAAGGTAGACAATATTGTTCATTTATCACTGTGTAAATGAGGTGTTTGTCAAAGACCACGAACGACTTCGTTCAATTTATTTATCCATTCTACAAATTGCTTAAATGAGGTGTTTGTCAAAGAGAAGAAACGTTTTATTCTACGTTAATGCTTGTCATTAAAATGTCGAATGAGGTGTTTGTCGAAGACAATTTACATGAATTAGGCACATTATTACGTAAATGAGGTGTTCCTTAAACGCAATATAGTGAAATAGAAGCTTTGTTTCCTTCTTCATAGCGAGGTGCATCATTCGATTGCATCTCGCTTTTTACTGTTCTCTTCTTTTTCCTCTTCTATTTATGCTAAAATTAAGTCGTACAAGCTATTTTATTTTTATGAAAGAAGGGTGAATAATATGAGTAATCTCGATGAAAACTGCATCTTCTGTAAAATTATCCGCGGAGAAATTCCGTGTGCCAAAGTGTTTGAAAATGAACATGTACTAGCATTTTTAGATATTAGCCAAGTCACAAAAGGCCATACGCTTGTTATTCCTAAAGTACATAAAAAAGATATTCATGAGCTTACGCCTGAAATTGCTCGTCATTTATTTGAAGTCGTACCGCAAATTGCCACGGCAATCAAAGAAACATATGAGCCAGTTGGAATCAATATTTTAAATAATAACGGTGAAAAAGCAGGTCAATCTGTGTTTCATTATCATATGCATATTATTCCTCGCTACGGTGAAGGCGACGGCTTTGGTGCAGTGTGGAAAGAGCATACAAGCGACTACACACCTGAAAAGCTACAGAGCATCGCAGCTGAAATTTCGGAGCGTTTATAAGACAAAAGAGTCTGGGACAAAACAAAATGTTCCTTTCTAAAGGACGAATGACGCCTTTTTAAAGTAGTTAGGTTATAATAATCGGTTCGTTCCATTGCGCTACAGACACTCGCTTTCCGCGGGGAGGAATCTGAGCCTCCTCGCTACGCTGCGGGGTCTCAGCCTTTCCTCTATCTCCCGCAGGAGTCACGTGTCTTACGCTCCATTCCACTAATTCTCTAAAATTGGTTTCCCAATCAACAAAAAATCCGAACTATAAAAGAGTCGTTAACTCTCAATGGTTCGGATAGATCATTGACTGAAACACTTATGTCTCAATCTCTTCTTTAATCATATCTACGTGCGGAATCCCGTCGTCATCATACACGTTTGAAATCGCATAAAACCCAAATGATTCATAAAAATGCTGCAGGTGACTTTGTGCCTGAATTTTTACAACCTCTTCTCCCATTTGATCCTTTAAGAACGCTAATCCTTTTTGAACTAACTCTCTTCCCATCCCTGTTTTTCGATAATCTGAGTGAACAAGGACGCGACCAAATGAAGCTTCTTGATAGCTAACTCCTTTAGGCATTAAACGGATGTACGCAATGATTTGCGCATTTTCCACTTTAAATAAATGATAAGAAGCCTGGTCCTTTCCATCTACCTCTAAATAAGCACACTCTTGTTCAACAACAAATACCCTAGTACGCTCCTGTAAGATGTCATATAGCTCATGCGTTGTCAGCTGATCAAATGTTTTAATATGCCACGTCAAGATGATAACCTTCTTCCTGTTTAGATATTTTATGTATTTATCGATTTTAACACCTTTTGTCACGCATTCCTACGTTTTTTATTTTCTATACTGATTACTTAAAATTTTTCAAAAGTTTTCACACATTAAATTATTTTCATGATAGTATAGTGATATTCTTTCTGACAAAGAAGCAAGATACAGTCTGTGATGAATGTGAAAATCTGAGGAGGAATTAACGTGATTTCAGTAAAACGTGCTTACAATTTTAACGCAGGACCATCTGCACTTCCCCTACCTGTCTTACAACTTGCTCAACAAGAGCTAACGGATTTTAAAGGGACGGGCATGTCCGTAATGGAGTTATCTCACCGTAGCAAAGAATTCGAAAATGTTTTGAACCATGCAAAAGAAACATTAACAGAACTACTTTCAATCCCAGACACACATGAAATTTTATTTTTACAAGGCGGAGCTAGCCTTCAGTTTTCAATGATTCCAATGAACTTTTTAGGAAAAGATCAAGTAGGAGCATTTGTGCTCACTGGTGCTTGGTCGGAAAAAGCATTAAAAGAAGCTAAAAAAGTTGGTGAAACAACGGTTGTTGCGTCTACTAAAGAAGAAAATTACCGTTCAATTCCAACATTAGATCGCGCTGCTCTACCTTCAAACACCGCGTATCTGCATATCACATCTAACAATACAATCTTTGGCACACAGTGGGCTGAATATCCAAAATTTGAAAACATTGATTTAATCGCGGATATGTCAAGCGATATTTTGTGCCGTCCAATCGACGTATCTAAGTTCTCCTTGATTTATGCCGGTGCTCAAAAGAATTTAGGCCCATCCGGCGTAACCGTTGTTATTATTAAAAAAGACTTGTTAAAGCGAATCCCAGCAAACTTACCAACTATGCTCGATTACAATACGCATATTAAAAGCAACTCATTATATAACACGCCTCCAACGTTTGGTATTTATATGCTATCTCTTGTTTTAGACTGGATCAAAGAACAAGGGGGCGTCACAGTAGTTGCAGAAAATAATAAGAAAAAAGCAGAGTTAATCTATTCTAGCATCGACAAGTCAAATGGCTTTTACACACCGCATGCAACAAATGATAGCCGCTCACTAATGAACGTGACGTTTACTTTACCAAATGAAGAATTAACCGCTGCTTTCTTAGCACAATCAAAAGAACAAGGCTTTGTTGGCTTAGCGGGACATCGTTCTGTAGGCGGCTGCCGTGCTTCTATTTATAACGCTGTTCCACTAGAAGCATGTCAAGCATTAGCGGCATTTATGGATGAATTTGCATCCGTTCACGCGTAAACTGATTGATTCTATTTTCACAGATTTATGTTATAATTAGTCTCTAAATATATGCAATAGGCACAGGCGCACTATTGGTATATTTAGAGCTTAGCTTAGAAGAGGAGAGATGAGAAATGAACACAAAAACATTAGTATCACTATCTTTATTAGTTGGAATTGGTGCCGTACTGCATGCGATTATGCCACCTGTCTTGTTTGGTATGAAGCCAGACATGATGTTAACCATGATGTTCTTAGGTATTTTACTATTCCCTGGGGTCAAAAACGTTTTACTGCTTGGATTAACAACGGGTGCTATTTCTGCCTTAACAACAGGATTCCCTGGTGGGCAAGTGCCAAACATCATTGATAAACCAATCACTGCTTTTATTATTTTTGGTTTATTACTTCTTGTTCGTAACGTTACAACAGTGAAGACACCTGTAGCTGCCGCTCTAACAGCGGTTGGTACACTTGTATCAGGCATTATTTTCTTGTCAGCAGCAGCACTTATCGTTGGGTTACCAGGTGGTTTAATGGCGCTAATTGTAGGCGTTGTATTACCTGCAACGGTTGTAAATACCATTGTTATGGTTGTGGTGTACCCGATCGTAAACTCTGTACTAAAGCGCACAAGTATTTCAGCAAAAGTATCATGATTTGAAAGGGCCTGTACCACGCGGGCCCTTTTTGTATTTAGCAGGTTTATTTCTTAACGGTTAGGAAACATAATACAGTATAAACTCTTTGACTCTTAAAAAAGTTAGATGATGTCAGTATGAACAACTTTGTTCATAAAAAGAAATAATATATAGGAGTGATTTTATGAAACGTACTACCTCCCTTTTTACAGGCATTGCGGCTGGGAGCATTGCCGCAGCTGCTGCAACGCTTTTGCTAACCCCTACTTCAGGTAAAACATTGCGCCAACGCATTGCGCAAGAAAGTCATCAAGTAAAAGAAACAAAAGAAGACATCTCTGGAAAGATTAAACATCTTAAAACGCAGATTCAAACGACTGCTAAAGATGGAAATACTATAGTGAAAAATATCGCAAAAGACCTTTCAAAAACGCTCAACGAATTCCAAAAAGACATTCGTCCACACCAGCAGTCCATCCAATCACACTTAAATGAAATTGAAGATTCACTTTCACACCTAGAAAAGCACATACAAACAACCAAAACTGAAGGGAAATAAAGGAGGTTTTTTACCTCCTTTTATTTAATTTTTTAAAATTTCGTAAATTTACATCTTTATAATTTTTTATTTTATTGGCATAATAGAAGATAAATAAAAAAAAGCAATTGCGCTAAAGTAGGTGGGGAGAAAATGAAAAAAACAAGTGATCAAGTGTATGATTTGAAAGAAGCACTCTTATTTAGCCAACGTATTGCCCAATTAAGCAAAGCACTGTGGAAGACCGTAGAAAAAGATTGGCAGCAGTGGATTAAGCCCTATGACTTAAATATTAATGAGCACCATATTCTATGGATTTCATATCATTTAAACGGGGCATCAATTTCAGAGATTGCAAAGTTTGGGGTAATGCATGTTTCAACAGCGTTTAACTTTTCTAAAAAGTTAGAAGAAAGAGGATTGTTGGAATTTTCAAAAAAAGAAACCGATAAGCGCAACACTTACATTCAACTAACGCAAAAGGGCGAAGATATTTTACTAGCTTTAATGGAGAACTACAAGCCATCCGAGAATTCTGTTTTTAATGGTGCTCTTCCCCTTCGAAACTTGTATGGTAAATTTCCAGAGTTTATGGAACTAATGACCGTAATCCGTAAAATTTATGGGGAAGACTTCATGGATATTTTCGAACGTTCATTTCATCACATTGAAGAAGAGTTTGTTGATAACGATGGCAAGCTAGAAAAAAGAGAAAAAATCGTGACTGATCAAAAAGAAAGCATTTCTAATTAAGAACTAGTCACGAATCCATTGCACGATATTAAAAAGCTCTGTCATTACATCTTGATACGAGCTTTGATTCAGTAAAGACTCGATTGTTTCCTGCGGGTCCAGCTTATAATTAAGCATTCCAACAAATTGTGTAAGAAGCGGAACGAAGTCAGTTAAGCCTTCCGCTTTTTGCTCAATGTACACCTCTTTAATTTCTTCGCATAGAAGTAAAACATCTTCTACTTCTCTTCTCGTTAGCTCTTCTTTAACAACGAGCTCAATAAATGGCTTTGCTTCCTGCTCAGGCGTTCCAGCTAGCAATTTTATGTAGTATTCTAAACGTGTCACTCTAGATTCTAAAGTTTCCATCCTTTACTCTACTCCTTCACCGTTCATGTCCCTACTTCATATTGTACATGATTCGAACCCTTTCTTCCAAATAATTCTTTATGTTACAATGCATTTCAACGGCCTTGTCTTTATTTCGCAAGGGCATTTCGATACCCCCTTATTTTCGACAGTTCTTCCGCAATTTACAGGAAGTTTTAGCGAATCTCTATCTATTTTCCTTATTTTTTGGTAATGTTAATATTGACATTACTCGCTAGATATTATTTTCTCATTAGATAAACTACGTATAGTCCAGATAATTGACGTCGATTTTAGGGGGATTCTACTTTATGTACATATTCTTTATACCGTTTGCTTTATTTATTTTATTTTACATTAATACACTAACAAATACATTATGTCTACAAAAAGAAATTCCTGAAGAGAAGCAACCAAAGGTATTTCGTACAATTAATATTTTAATTACAATTTTATTGATCTCCTCCTATGTTGAGGTATTATTCACATAAAACGCGGTGAACCCAGTCACCGCGTTTTACTTTATTGCTTAGTATGCTAAGCCATAGCCGATGATTACTAGTAAAATAAACAGGACTACAATTAAAGAAAAGCCGTTTCCATATCCATGTTTACCCATTTGTTTCTTCCTCCTTCATCTCCTACAGTCTCTGGTGTTATTAGTAGTAACAAGCACATCCGATAATTACTAATAAAATAAATAACACAACTAATAACGCAAAACCGTTTCCATATCCATATCCATGACTCATAATATGAGCACCTCCTTCGTTTACTAATACTGCATGTTATGCATGAACACTCTAAAGCGTCTAGGCGTTTATCACGATTTTACTAATTATTTCTGCATTTCTTACTTTCAGAACGGATTTAATTAAGGGAAATAATACTTTTTATTCTTGTTTTCACTTTATTTCCATATTCATTTCGTTAAATTTGAGAAATATGGTATAGTAAAATGTATGAGTGAACTATCATTACACTTTATATGAAAACAAAGAGTAGGAGTGTGTATATATGAAAAAAAGCTTAATTGCGCTGTCAACTGCTGCAAGTATCGTAGCATTATCAGCTTGTAGTAGCGATGCTTCAGAATCAAAAGGTGACTCAGCAAAAGTCATTGTTGAAACTGATGCAGGAAACGTGACTCAAGGTGAACTATATGAGGAAATGAAGAATTTAATTGGTCAAGACCAATTCAACACTTTAGTGCGCAATGTAGTAGATGAAAAAGTACTTAGCGAAAAATATAAAATTACTGATAAAGAACTTGATCAAGAGTTAGACAATCTTCGTGAACAATACGGAGATCAAATTGACCAAGCTATTGAGCAAAATGGTGAAGATTCCGTAAAAGACATGCTTAAAGTAGACCTTTTACGTGACAAAGTAGCAACAGCTGATATTAAAGTATCAGAAAAGGAATTAAAGGAAGCATATGAAGCGAAAAAGCCTGAAATTAAAGCTAGTCACATTCTAGTTGAAGATGAAAAAACAGCAAAAGAAGTAAAGGCTAAGCTTGATAAAGGTGAAGACTTTGCAAAATTAGCGAAGGAATATTCAACTGATACAGGTTCTGCCGAAAAAGGTGGAGACCTTGGATATTTCGGTGCTGGCGAAATGGTAGAAGCGTTTGAAACTGCTGCTTACAAGCTTAAGAAAGGCGAAATTAGTGAGCCGGTTAAATCAGACTACGGCTATCACATCATTAAGCTAGAAGATAAAAAGAAATTAGCTTCTTTTGAGGATATGAAAGCTGACTTAGAGCAAGAGATTAAGCGTTCAAAAGTTGACCAAGCTAAGCTAGAAGAAAAGCTGTTAAAAGAGCTTGAAGATGCAAATGTAGATGTAAAAGATAAAAAGGTTGAGCCTGCGTTTGAAAAAACAGATAGCACAAATGCTCAGGGTTAATAACTTAACTCAAAAAAAGGACCGTTCGAAGGAACGGCCCTTTTCTTATTCATGTGCTTAGATTGAATTGCCTTCGCGGCGCTCTTTTTCTACATTCATCCGGTCAATAAAAATTTGACCTTCCTTTTCAATAAATGACTCATCAATGTGCTTTTCTTGCTGTGCAGAGCGAATGGCCATAAATCCACTAAAAAAGATACCTGCTACAACTAAATAAATCCAAATCGGTAATGTTACCATCTCTTCATCCTCCACATCCGTTATTTACAACCACTATATGTACAAGTTGTCTCGGATATGACTGATACTTTTATTCAACTGTTGGTTTATAGAATGATCTATTGTCCAATGCAAAGATACGCTCTGTAAATTCACCTGGCTTTGTTTTGTCTAAAGCACGATCTAACATATTCATTTTAGCATCGACGTTGTCAATTAAATGGAGCATTTCTGCTTCTTTAATAAGCGGCTTTTTAGGGCTCCCCCACTCTTCTTTCCCGTGGTGAGATAGAACCATATGTTGAAGAAGCATAACTTCTTCACCTTCAATACCTAACTCTTCAGCTGTTTTCCCAATTTCATTCACCATAATTGAAATATGTCCCAATAAATTCCCTTGAACCGTATAGGTTGTTGAAACAGGACCAGAAAGCTCAAATACTTTTCCTAAGTCATGTAAAATAACGCCAGAATATAATAAATCTCGATTTAATGATGGATATAAGTCAGCAAACGTTTTGGCAAGCTTAAGCATCGATACAACATGATAAGCCAAACCTGAGACAAATTCATGGTGATTTTTTGTTGCCGCTGGATATTCTAAAAACTCTGACTGATACTTATTCAATAAATGACGCGTCAGGCGCTGAATATTAGAATTTTTCATTTCAAAGATGCTTTGTGTAATATATTCAACCATTTCTTCTCGAGATAATGGTGCTACTTCTAGAAAATCAGAAACTCGAACTCCATCTTGCGGCTGTGCTGGGCGAATGTTGCGCACCTTCAACTGATTTCTACCGCGATAATTCATTACTTCTCCTGCAACCTTTACGATCTTTTCTGCAGCATACGTTTCTTCATCTTCAGGAGATACATCCCATAGCTTCGCTTCAATATCTCCTGTTTTATCTTGTAAGATTACCGTCAAAAACGGCTTTCCGTTACTTGCAATTCCTCTTGTTGAAGATTTTATTAAAAAGTATAAATCGACTTGTTCGCCTACTTCATGCTGGCCAATTCCTTTTGCCATGTCAGTTCCTCCTTACGTTACGCGTCTATTCTCGCTGTAACCTGTCATTCCTTTACATTTATTTTAACACCATCACTTCGTTAATGCACGACTCGACCGAAAAAGGCATGAACTCACTACGATATGAGCTCATGCCTTTTTCTATTCTTATTTTTTTATGGATTCTTTCTTTGTTAACTGAAGTGCTTTTTTAATATCTTTAAACGATGAAGATTTTCCATACATCAAAACGCCACCTCGGTAAACTCGAGCACCAAACACAGCTAGTAAGCCAATGGTTGCAACGAGTAAGCCAATGGAAAGCGCAATTTCCCACACCGGCACTGTTAGCATTCCAACACGCAAAAACATAATCATTGGTGCAAAAAACGGAATAAATGACGTGATAGTAATAAATGACGCTTCAGGCTTTCCTAAACCAAACATAGCAATCATAAATGCTGCTACAATTACAAGCGTCATCGGTGTAATCATTTGCTGTACATCTTCAATACGGCTAACAAGCGACCCCAAAAACGCAGCTAGGGTTGCAAATAAGAGATAACCTAGAATAAAGAAAACGAATGCATACACAAACGTCTGAATCGGTACATCTGAAAACCCTAGGAAATCAGAAAGTTCGCTGGAACTTCCTTGTAAAGACATATAGCCGACCGCAGCAATAATTGTAAACTGAGTCAAGCTTAATAACGCAATCCCTGCAATTTTTGCAAACATTTGCTTTACTGGAGAAACGCTGGACACGAGAATTTCCATCACTCGTGATGACTTTTCAGTTGCAACTTCCATCGCAATCATGCTGCCGTACATAATAACGGAGAAATAAATAACGAACAGTAAGACGTACACAAGTCCCCTAGCTTGACTTAGTTCTTCCTCTGTTTTGGCATTATCTACTAACGCTTCTTTTTCAAATGCAACTGGACTATAAATCTCTTCAATCTGCTGAGGGTCTAAATCGACCTTCTGGGTAGCATAAGCAACTTTCAGTTGTTGAAGTCCCTGCTGTAAGGACGTCGCAACCGCAGATTCTGCTAAAGAGTTTGACTTGTAAACACCTTGTGGTAGCTCTTCGCTATTGATTGATAGCTGAAGATACCCTTCAATCTCTTCGTCTTTGACCTGTTTCTTAGCTTCTGACTCCGACTTAATTTCTTTTAGCGCTAAGTCTTCATCAATAAGTTTCATATTTTCCTTGAATGTGCTGTACGCCTCTTCGGATTCACTGAGAACTCCCACAGTCGTTTGCTCGTCATTATCAAATGCTTTAATAATTGTATCTAAGTTCGTAATTCCTAATAAAAGCAGGACTGTAATAGCAGTCGTAATGATAAACGATTTTGTCTTAAGCTTGTTTAAATACGTATGTGCTACAATGATCCAAAATTTATTCATACGAAGCACCTACCTTTTCAATGAAAATATCATTTAGAGAAGGTTCTTCTACAATAAATTTTCGCACAAATGAAAAGTCTGCCAGCTCTTTGAAAATAGCTTGAGAGACATCCTCATTCTCGATTTGCAGATTAACACCTTCAACCGTTTGTTTCATTTTGACAACTCCATCTACAGCTTCTAAGCGTTCAAATGGACCTTCTCCGTGAACGATAACATTCTTCTTACCAAAAGAGCGTTTAATGTCCCCTAGCTTGCCGTGCACAACAGGCTGACCATGGTGCATGATGCATAAATGCTCACAAAGTTCTTCCACGTGTTCCATACGGTGACTTGAAAAGACGATTGTTGTTCCTCGCTCTTTTAAATCAATGACCGCTGACTTGAGGAGCTCAACATTAACTGGATCCAGCCCGCTAAACGGTTCATCTAAAATAAGCAGTTCTGGACGGTGAATCACTGATGCGATGAACTGGATTTTTTGTTGATTTCCTTTTGACAACTCTTCTACTTTTTTATTGGCGTAGTCAGGTACGTTAAAACGCTTCAACCAATAATCCATTTCTTTTAAAATATCATTCTTGTTCATCCCTCGTAGTTTACCAAGATAAACAAGCTGATCTCGCACTTTTAGCTTTGGGTACAACCCTCGCTCTTCTGGTAAATAACCAACGATATTGCTTGTTTCATATGTAATCGGTGCACCCTTCCACGTAATGGTTCCCGCCGACTGTTCAATCAAGCCTAATACCATTCGAAACGTTGTTGTTTTCCCTGCACCATTAGCCCCTAAAAATCCAAATATCTCACCTTTTGGAATATGTAACGATAAATTGTTCACGGCTGTAAATGAGCCGTATTGCTTTGACACATCCGTCAATAACAGAGACATATTTCTCCTCCCTCTATAAATGTTGATTTATCAACGGTTTGAGCCGTTGGTGGGGTGTCAAAAAAATATTT
>NZ_JBXDLD010000026.1:0-13941 GCF_056820425.1 Priestia sp. KCTC 13724
CTTATGATTATCTTAGGAACAGTATGGACGCATTTTTTTAAAAATAAGCACGTCGGAAATTAAAATCAACCTTATATAGAAAAATTAGAGCGAGCTATTTCGTTTACTCGCACAAGTGAACATTTTTATTCTGAAAAAGAAATTGCAATCTTGAACAGCATTGCCATCATTTATGAGGAAGAAGGAGATTTGAAAAAAGCATTTAGTGCGTATATGGAAGCTCTACAACATATTACGCTTCTTCCTAAATTAAAAGATCCGCTTGTAAAAATTCGCATTCTCTATGGACTTTCAAAAGCGCTGTGTGATATGGAGCGTTTTGAAAAGTCAATTAAGTACGGAAGACTTGGTCTAGAGCTCTGTGTAAAGCATGAAACTCTATATTTATTGGGAGAGCTACATTATCAGGTAGGTGAGTCCTTATATAAAATTGGCAAAAGTGAAGAAGGGCTATCCTGTCTCCAAAAATCGATTCACATATTTGAAATTGAAGAAAACGAACGATTTGTTTCGTTAGTAGAGCAAGAAATACAGCTTTTACAAGCAGATTTTAAATAGCTATAAATGAAAAAGAGGACCTAAAATAAAACATTAGGTTCTCTTTTTTATCTGCATAATGAAAAATAAGTAAAAATAACTAGTTGATGGAAGGCAATCTAACCAGATAGATTTTAAATTGTTGTTTTTTTAATATAGTTATTTAAGAGTTTTGTTATTCTTTTTGGAATATAAAACCCCAATATACCATAAAATTTTTTGGTTTGTCGAAGAAGCTAATATTTTTGTAGGATTTTAGATTTTTCTGTAGTTTGTCAGAGAGTATGACAGAGTTAAGGGTATATGGATAGGTTTTCTAACAAAAAATCCGAAAAATAAAATGATTTAAAATACCTATCATTTCCCCTTTTATTTCCAAAATGTAGGTATGTTAACGACGTGTAAAAGATTATTTACGAACAAGTTAAAAAATTTACAACTTATTTAAAATCTTTTCTGCTATACTATTTTTGAACAGTCTATTAATCTACTTGAAAGGTGAATGATACATGAAAAAGGGTAAACACAACAAAGCGAAAAAAATATTATCAACCTCTTTGGCGTTATCGTTATTATCAATGCCTCTTGTAACAACAACTGTATCTGCTTCTAGTAATCATGAGAACCACCAGAATTTATCTGAAAAAAAAGAGAAGCGTCCAGGAAAGAAAGATTCAATTGTCAAAATGCGCTTAATGGAAACAACTGATATTCATACGAACCTATTAAACTATGATTATTACAAAGATGCTCCTTATGAAAAAGTAGGATTAGTGAAGACGGCTTCGCTTGTTAAGCAAGCGCGCAGCGAAGTGAAAAACAGTTTATTAGTTGATAATGGTGATTTAATTCAAGGGACACCGTTAGGTACATATAAAGCGACGGTAAAACCACTTGAAAAAGGTGAAGTTCATCCTGTCTTTAAAGCAATGAACGAAATGGACTATGATGTTGCGACTCTAGGAAATCATGAATTTAACTACGGCTTAGATTATTTGGAAGAAGCTTATAATGACGCTGACTTTCCTTATATTAACGCCAACGTATATATTGACGATCACGATAACAATCCTAAAAATGATAAAAATAAATTTACTCCTTACAAAATTGTGAATAAAAAAGTTGTGGATGAGAACGGAAAGAAGCACGTTATTAAAGTAGGTTTTATCGGCTTTGTCCCTCCACAAATTAATGAGTGGGATAAAGCAAAGCTAGATGGTAAAGTCATTACGAAAGATATTGTAGACACAGCGAACAAGTTTGTACCAGAAATGAAGAAAAAGGGAGCGGATGTTGTCATTGCCCTTGCTCATTCTGGATTTAGCAGCAACAAAGATAACTCCGAAGATACGATTTATGCCCTAAGTGAAGTAAAAGGCATCGATGCGATTACGTTCTCTCATACGCATAAAGTGTTCCCGGCAAAAACAGAAGCAGCGCTTGATGGTCTATTCTTAGACGTAAATAAAAAGCCGCTTCCAGGCGTAGATAATGCAAAAGGAACAATTAACGGTGTGCCAGCTGTACAAGCAGGGTACGGCGGAGGTTCTCTCGGCTTAATTGACCTGTCTTTAGAAAAGAAAAAGGGCAAGTGGTCTGTTATAAACTCACAGTCTTCAACAAGAGAGATTTATAAAGATGTAAAAGATCCACAAACAGGAAAAACAGTAACGCAAAGCACGGTGGAATCTGATAAAAAGATTTTAAAAGCGATTCAAAAAGATCATATGAACACAGTGAACTACGTAAATACGCCAATCGGTAAAACAACGGATGATATTCACAGCTACTTTGCGCTGGTTCAAGATGACCCATCTATTCAAGTTGTAACAAATGCTCAAAAGTGGTACGCAGAAAAATATATTGCGGACAATAAGCCGGAATACAAAGACCTTCCAATTCTATCAGTTGGTGCTCCGTTTAAAGCGGGTCGAAATGGCGTAAATGAATTTACAGAGATTAAAAAAGGCGACTTAACTATTCGCAGTGCGGGCGATTTGTATTTGTATGACAACACGTTGAAAGCAGTCAAAGTAAAAGGTTCAGTTGTGAAAGAATGGATTGAAATGTCAGCTGGAAAGTTTAATCAAATTACGCCAGGGAAATCGGAAGAGCAAGAACTTTTAAATCCTTCCTTCCCTGTATACAACTTCGACGTAATTGATGGGGTTCAGTATCAAATTGATGTAACAAAGCCAGCTAAATACGATGGGAATGGTAATGTTATTAACGCAAATTCAAGCCGTGTTACGAACTTAACCTATGATGGCAAGCCAATCGATTTAAACCAAGAGTTTATCGTTGTAACGAACAACTACCGTGCAAGTGGAGGAGGAAACTTCCCAGGTCTTAAAGGTAGCGAGCTAGTGGTAGATTCAGCGGATGAAAATCGTCAAATCTTAATGGATTATATTACAGAACAAAAAGAAATTACGCCAACTGCTGACAACAATTGGTCTATCGCACCGATTAAAGGAGAAGCAAATGTTACCTTTACATCATCTCCAAAAGGAGAAAGCTATGTAAAAGAAGGTAGCAACATTTCTTACACAAATAAAACAAATGACCAAGGGTTTGGAATCTTTAAACTGAACTTAAGCGGTGGAACTTCAACAGATCCGGTTAAGGTTCAGCTATTAGGCATGAACGATCTTCACGGTCAGTTAGATACGGATACAAAATTAACCCTAAATGGACAAAGTGTTCTTGCTGGTAGCATGGAGTACACGGCAGCGGCAATGAAACAGCGTGAAAAAGAAAATGAAAACACGCTTTTAGTTCATTCAGGAGATATGATTGGTGGAAGCCCACTTATTTCAGCTTTATTCCAAGATGAGCCAACGGTTGAAGTAATGGAAGCGATGGGCTTTGATGTAGGTACGCTTGGTAACCATGAGTTTGATGAAGGGATTTCTGAGCTACACCGCATGATCAAAGGTGGAGATCATCCAAAAGGCAATCCAGGATACGATGGTATGAATTTTCCTGTTGTGGCAGCTAACGCATATGATACGTCAACAAATAAACTAATTACCGATCCGTACGCAGTTAAAGAAGTAGGTGGCCAAAAGATTGGCTTTATCGGAGTTGTGACGCAAGAAACTCCTTCAATGATTGTTCAAAAAGGAAACGAAACGTTAAAAATTACTGATGAAGCAGAGGCGATTAACAAGTATACAAAAGAGCTCAAAGACCAAGGTGTGAAAGCAATCGTTGTGCTAGCTCATAACCCTTCTGTACAAAATGGAAGAACAGATGCTTTTGATGCTGCTGATATTGCAGAAAAGGTAGATGACGAAGTAGACGTAATTTTTGCTGCTCATAACCATGCAAAAGTCAATCAAGTCGTTGACAATAAGTTAATCGTTCAAGCGTATTCATACGGCTCTGCGTTTTCGGATGTAGACATTGAAATCGACCCTGCAACAGGGGACATTAGTAAGAAACAAGCAGAAGTTGTGACTGTATACCAAAAGGACTATACACCAGACCCTGCGGTTTCCGCTATCTTAAACAAGTATGAAGAAAAAACGGCTCCAATCAAAGCAGAAGTTGTTGGTGAATCATTAACAACATTACCTAAAGGATACCCGACAAACGGTGAAGTGGGAGACGTTGCGTTAGGCAATCTTTTAGCTGATGGAATGAAGTATGCAATGGATTCTGATTTCGCTTTAATGAATGGTGGCGGTGTGCGTGCTCAGCTTGATGCCGGTGAAGTGACGTTTGGTGACTTGTTCTCCATTCAACCGTTTGGAAATGTCCTAAACAAAGTTACCCTTTCAGGCGCTGATCTTGAAACGGTATTAAATAATCAAATTGCAGCTTCTGGACTTGATTTTCATGTTGCGGGTTTCCATTACACATGGGACCCAGCTACGCTAAAAGTCGTTGATTTAACTTTACCTGATGGAACGCCTTTAGATCCATCTAGAGAGTATACGGTTGTTGTCAATAACTATATGTATGGCAATACAAAATATGGAATCGGCGAACTATCGAAAGATATGGAAGTTGGTCCTGAAGATTTAGAAGCTACGATTGCTTATGTAAAGACGCTTCAGCAACCATTTGATTACAAGGTAGAAGGTCGCATTCAGCAAGCAGTTGTGGGTGCGAACAGTCAGCCAACGGAATTAAAGAAAGCTCAATAATAACATGTTTTATGTAAAAGAGACTGAGACATAAGTAGTTCAGTCCTTACTATACCTGAACGATTGAGAGTTCATAACTTTTAATCGTTCAGGTTTTTTGTTGATTGTGAAAACAAAACAATATTGGAAACAAGGTGGAATGGAGTGTAGGACACTCGACTCCTGCGGGAAAGAGAGGGAAAACGGAGATCCCGTAGCGCAGCGAGGAAGCTCAGGTTCCTCCCCGCGGAAAGCGAGTGGCCGTAGCGCAATGGAACGAATGTGTTGAGACAAACCAAAGAGATGGGAACAGCTAGTGTTCGTCTTTTAGAAGCCATCATTTTGTTATGTCCCAAACTCTTTTGTTATATAGGCAAATCTGTTCTCTACGTTTCGTGAATATGCCATAATGATAGGTACTGATGAATAAGTTAAAGGAGAACAACTGATAAAATGAAATTAGTATCATGGAATGTAAACGGGTTACGAGCATGTGTGAAAAAAGGCTTTATGGACTATTTTCACGAAGTGGACGCAGATCTATTTTGTATTCAAGAAACAAAGCTTCAAGAAGGCCAAATCGATTTAGTAACAGAAGGATATCATCAATATTGGAACTATGCTGAAAAAAAAGGGTATTCTGGAACGGCCATTTTTACAAAGAAAAAGCCTTTAGGCGTCACGTATGGCATACGTGATTTTGAAGATTTAGAGGGAAGAGTCATTACGCTTGAATTTGAAGAGCTGTTTGTAGTCACAATGTACACGCCAAATGCGAAAAGAGACTTAACTCGACTTGCTTATCGACTGGAGTGGGAAGACGCAGTCAGAAGCTATTTAATAGAGCTAAACCAGCAGAAGCCGGTTGTTTTTTGCGGTGACTTAAATGTTGCTCACACACCACTAGACCTACGAAATGCCAAGAGCAACAAAGGAAATTCAGGTTTTACAACAGAAGAACGAGAAAAAATGACGCAACTGTTAGCGGAAGGATTTGTTGATACGTTTCGTTATCTTCACCCAAACCAAGAAGGTATGTATACATGGTGGTCGTATATGAGTACGGTGAGAGAGCGAAACATTGGATGGCGCATTGATTATTTTTTAATTTCAGAGCAGCTGAAAAGTCGATTAAAGCGTGCGGATATTCACTCAAACATTTTGGGAAGTGATCATTGTCCCGTTGTAATTGAACTTATTTAAGGAGGAATAAGAATGAAAACCTATCGAAATCGAACGGATGTACCAGTTCAAGAAACTTGGAATTTAGCTGGCATTTATCCAAATATAGAAGAATGGCATGTACAGTATGCACTTATTGAAGAAAAGGTGGCTGAATTAAATAGCTTTAACGGAAACATTTCAAGTGCTGAAGAGTTGTATCAATTTTTAAACTTAAAGGAAGAAATGACCTATGAATATAGCAAACTATATGTATATGCGTTTTTACAACATGACTTAGATACACGAGTTTCAGCTTCTCAGGCACTTTTAGATAAAGCTAGCCACTTAGGTCAAAAAATAAGCAGCGCCACTTCATTTTTTATGCCATTTTTATTATCACTAGATGAATCTACGCTTAAATCATACATAAACGAAGTAAAAGAATTAGCTTATTTTGAGGATTCGTTATTTGAGTCGTATCGGTATAAAAAGCACGTGTTAAGCAAGGAACAAGAAGAAATTTTATCGAAAATGGGGGATGCGCTAGGTTCTCCTCGTCAGACATTTGGGATGATTAATAATGCGGACATTCGTTTTGGTGAAGTAACGACTGATTCTGGTGAAAAGGTGACATTAACAAGAGGGATGTATAGCAAGTTAATTGAGGATAAAAACCGAGAGAAGCGAAAAGAAGCATTCCAAGCTTACTACAAGCCGTACATGCATTTGCAACATACAATTGCTTCAACGTTAAGCTCAGCGATTAAAAATACAAAAACAACGTCTGAAATTAGGCAGTATCCATCTACTTTAGAAAGAGCGCTATTTTCAGATAATGTTCCAAAAGAGGTATATGAGAATTTAATCCAAACAACAAAAGCACATATTCAGCCGTTGTATGATTATATGGACATTCGAAAAAAAGAGCTTGGGTTATCAGAGCTTCGTCAATATGATTTAAGTGTCCCGTTAGTGAAAAATCATAAGCTAACGATTCCCTATGATAAAGCATATGAAACAATGTTGGAGAGCTTGTATCCACTCGGTGAAGAATATGTCAATACGTTAAAGAGCTTTAAAGAAAAGCGATATATTGATGTAAGAGAAACACCAGGGAAACGCTCAGGAGCATATAACTTAGGTTTATACGGCGTTCATCCATTCGTTTTATTGAATCATCAAGATGATTTATCAAGCTTGTTTACTCTTACTCATGAAATGGGCCATGCGATGCATAGCTATTATTCAAACCAGTATCAGCCTCAAATTAAAGCTGGGTATTCAATCTTTGTAGCGGAAGTGGCATCGACGGTCAATGAAGTTCTTTTAATTCGTTATTTAATTGAGCGGGCTAAAACAGAAGAAGAGAAAAAGTACTTATTAAATCACTTTGTTGATCAGTTTAAAGGAACCTTCTTCACGCAGGTGATGTTTGCCGAGTTTGAACAAATTACGCATGAAAAAGCACAGAAACAAGAGGCGTTAAATGCTGAGGTATTTAATGAAGTGTATGCCGATTTAATGAAGCAATATTATGGACCAAGTCTTGTAGCAGATGAAGAAACCAAATATGGATGGGCTAGAATCCCTCACTTTTACCGTCCATTTTATGTCTATAAGTATGCGACAGGCTTTGTGTCAGCCATTGATATTGCTGATCGACTTATTAAAAAGGAAAAAGGAACAAAAGAAGCGTATTTACAATTTTTGCGAAGCGGGAGCTCGGATTATCCGCTTGAACTATTAAAAGCTACCAACGTTGATCTCTTAAAACCAGATGCTATTGCTAATGCGATGTCCGTCTTTGCAGAGTTAGTTAAGCAGTTAACGAAATAATTGATAAAAAGAGGCTGGGACCTAAGTAATTCAGCCAATGATAAACCTGAACGGTTGAGAGTTCCTCACTTTTAATCGTTCAGGTTTTTTCTTGATTGTGAAAACAATGTTGGAAACAGGGTGGAATGGAGCGTAGGACACTCGACTCCTGCGGGAAAGAGAGGGAAAACTGAGTTCCGCAGCGCAGCTCAGGTTCCTCCCCGCGGAAAGCGAGTGGCCGTAGAGCAGTGGAACGAACTTGTTCGGGTAACTAAAGAGGTGAGAAAAGGGAGTGTTGATATTTTTGAAAATTTGTTTTGTTATGTCCCATCCTCTTTCTCTTTATTTGAAAAACTTTCGAATGTCGAAAAAAATAGGTGAAAAGGGTAGTGCATGTAGTGAGAAAGTGTGTTAAGATACGATTTGGTTGAAAAAGGATATCGGTAAAGAGGGTGAGGGTATGACCGCTGTTGAGGTCAAAAAGGGCTCTGGAGAAAAGCTAAATCTATTCTTTTTAACATGGCCTATTTTTTTAGAAGTTTTTCTTTTTATGCTGATGGGAATTGCCGATACGTTTATGCTAAGCGCGCTTTCCGATGACGCGGTATCAGGAGTAGGAGCAGCAAACCAATACCTACATATTGCGATTTTAATCTTAGAAGTAATTGGGAACGGTGCGGCGATTGTGGTTGCTCAGTACATCGGTTCAAAGCGCTACATGGAAGCCGCTAGAATATCAGCTTTGGCAGTTACTATGAATTTAATTGTTGGCATAGTCATTAGCGTGTTCTTTTTATTGTTTGCACGCAGCATGATGGCTGCTATGAACTTGCAAGGCGAAGTTTTGGCTTACGCGCAAAGTTATTTAGCGATTGTTGGTGGAGCAATTTTCTTACAGGCAATTATTAATTCGCTAGCAGCTATCATCCGTGTTCATGGCTTTACAAAACAAGCTATGTTTGTATCTCTTGGTATGAATTTATTCCATATTGTTGGAAACTATCTATTAATCTTTGGGAAGTTTGGTTTTCCAGAAATGGGTGTTCAGGGGGCTGCTATCTCAACAGTTGTCAGCCGCTTGCTTGCATTGATGGTTTTCTTCTGGTTGCTATATCAAGTGATGGAATACAAAGTTAAGGTTCAGTACTATTTATCGTTATCAAAAGAATATATGGGGAAAATCTTAAAGATTGGCCTTCCATCAGCATTTGAGCAAGTCATGTATCAAGGTTGTCAAATTGTCTTTTTATATTATGCAACGTATCTTGGCTCAGAATCGTTAGCAGCTAGGCAGTACGCTACCAATATTTCAATGTTTATTTACTTGTTTGCCATCGCTATTGGAATTGGAACATCCATTATTGTAGGCCGATTAGTAGGTGGGAACGAAAAAGATGAAGCCTATACGCGCGTTTGGCACAGTGTAAAGTGGGCTGTAGAGGTTACGCTTGGAATGGTAGTGCTTGTTATTTCGTTTCGAACAAAACTAATGAGTTTATTTACAGATAATGAACAAATCATTACGCTAGGTGCTACGGTTTTAGTGCTAAGTATTGTGCTAGAAACAGGGCGAACAATGAATATTGTCCTAATTAATTCTCTGCGCGCAGCTGGTGATGCTAAATATCCATTATTTATTGGCTTGTTTTCAATGGTGCTCATGAGCTTACCGCTTGGCTATTTCTTTGTGTTCCATTTAGATATGGGGCTTGCGGGCATTTGGTTAGCAATTGCTGCAGATGAGTGGACGCGAGCCGTTATTATGTTCTTTCGCTGGAAAAGCAGAGCATGGGAAAATCATGCGCTTGTTAATCATGAAAAAACAGAACCTGTGCAAGCTTAGAAGAGGCTGGGACATAAGTAATTCAGCCAATGATAAACCTGAACGATTGAGAGTTTCTCACTTTTAATCGTTCAGGTTTTTTGGTTGATTGTGAAAACAATGTTGGAAACAGGGTGGAATGGAGCGTAGGACACTCGACTCCTGCGGGAAAGAGAGGGAAAACTGAGATCCCGCAGCGCAGCGAGGAAGCTCAGGTTCCTCCCCGCGGAAAGCGAGTGGCCGTAGCGCAATGGAACGAACGTGTTCAGACAAACCAAAAAGATTGGAACAGCTATTGTTCGTCTCTTAGAAGCAATCATTTTGTTATGTCCCAAACTCTTTTTCGTGTGGAGAAAAGTTATACATAAGTAAAAACGTTAATATGATAGTGTCATAGAGCTTGACCACAATAAGGAAGTAGGTGGAGGCATGGGAGCGTTTTTAACAGATCTTTTAGAGCTGCTGACGAGCTTTGGGTACATTGGCATTGCATTGGGGTTGATGGTTGAAATAATCCCGAGTGAGATTGTACTAGCATACGGTGGCTACATGGTAACGAAAGGAATTATTACGTTTTGGGGAGCAGTTATCGCTGGAATAATTGGTGGAACGATTGCTCAATGGTTTTTATATTGGATCGGAGCTTACGGTGGACGTCCATTCTTACAAAAGTATGGAAAGTATTTATTTATTCGTGAAAAACACCTAGATGTTTCAGAAAAATGGTTTAAGGAATATGGAACAGGAATTGTATTTACCGCTCGATTTGTACCGGTGGTTAGGCATGCTATTTCTATTCCAGCTGGCATTGCAAAAATGTCGTTTTGGAAATTCACGTTCTTAACCATTTTAGCAATGGTTCCTTGGTCCATACTATTTGTCTATTTAGGGATTCAGCTAAAAGAAAACTGGATTAATATTGAGGAAATTGCGACTAGCTATACCATTCCTTTTATTGTCTTTGCATTTGTGGGCGTCGTTTTGTATTTTGTGTTTAAAAAGCCTGCTTCTTCTCAAAAGTGAGAATCCAATTAGTTGTTCTTATGTATAAGGTAGTGCTATGATGCTTATACGTAAGGAGTGATACAATGATAAATGAAGTATGGCTAAACGACACAAAGCTTATAGTTCGACATTTTGAAGAAAAGCAAGAACAAGAAAAGCGCTACATTACGTTTGAATTTGACGTGACAAGCGAAGCATATCATGATGTTACCACCTTGTTATATAAAAATAAGTTTCATGTTCGTATTCCGGCAAAGAATGAGTCTTTTTTTGCTGTCATTCAAACATACTTTACATCCGTTACAAACTTATATCAGGAAAATCAAATAGGAACGTTTACCTTAACTCTTGTTGAGGAGCAACCTAAATGAAACTTAGCATACTTGATCAATCACCAATAAGAATGGGTCAAGAACCTCAACAAGCATTAGTTGAGTCTGTTGAGCTTGCAAAACTAGCAGATAAACTGGGATACACGCGCTATTGGATGTCTGAGCACCATGATTTAAAGGGATTAGCAAGCTCCGCACCAGAAGTCATGCTTAGCTATATTGGTGCACAAACGAAGAAAATTCGACTTGGTCCTGGAGCCGTTTTATTACCTTATTACAAGCCTTATAAAGTAGCGGAAGTGTACAATACACTTGCAGCGCTGCTTCCTGATCGCGTTGATATTGGGCTAGGTAGAGCACCAGGAGGCGGAACAGACGTCATGACAACTCTTTCGGATAACTTTCTGCAGCAAGCATTTAAGATGCCTGCTTTAGTAGAAGAGTTGCTTCATTTTCTAAACTATAAAAAAAGCGCTGTTACTGGCCTGAAGGCTGCTCCATTGCCCGCGGTTTCTCCAGTACCGTGGATTCTTGGAACAAGCAAAAAAAGCGCTTTACTAGCTGCTAAGTACGGCTTGCCGTATGCATTTGGACAATTTATGAGTAACAAAGACCCAGAAGAGATTTTGCACGAGTATCGTACAAGCTTTCAATCTCATCGAGGACAGCAACATCCAGAAGCTTTATTAACGGTATCGGTTATTTGTGCAGAAACAGATGAAAAAGCAAAAGAACTTGCTCACAGTGCGTTAGCATGGAGTATTCAAAGTGAAAGAGGAGACGGCAAAGTAGGTCTCCTTCCAGTTGATGAAGCAAAGCAATATATTGACGAATTGCCAGATGATCAGGTTAAAGCTGATATTGAAAAGAAAATGCTGATTGGTTCACCAACGACAATCAAACATAAGCTTAAATCTATGCAGGACGCTTATCAAGTGGATGAGTTTATGCTCGTTTCGTTCATTCCATCGTTTGAAGAGCGCCTTCAATCCTACGAACTTTTAGCACATGAAATATTTACTGAAGAGAGGCTGGGACATAAGTAATTCAGCCAATGATAAACCTGAACGATTGAGAGTTTCTCACTTTTAATCGTTCAGGTTTTTTGGTTGATTGTGAAAACAATGTTGGAAACAGGGTGGAATGGAGCGTAGGACACTCGACTCCTGCGGGAAAGAGAGGGAAAACTGAGATCCCGCAGCGCAGCGAGGAAGCTCAGGTTCCTCCCCGCGGAAAGCGAGTGGCCGTAGCGCAATGGAACGAACGTGTTCAGACAAACCAAAAAGATTGGAACAGCTATTGTTCGTCTCTTAGAAGCAATCATTTTGTTATGTCCCAAACTCTTTTTGTGACAAAAATTAGCTGTGTGTTTAAAGTGATGGATTACTATTGAATTTTTATAACTTTTATTGTATAAATATTTATATCGGTGTTTATTTATTCAAACTTAATGAAAGTAAAATAGATAAATCTAGTGGAAAGAAAGGAAGGGACAGAATAATGGGTTACATAACAACAGAGCAGTTACCTGCGTTTCATCAATTTGCATATCTTCATGAAGAGAGTGGCTTAAAGAAAAGTAAAAAAGCAAGCTATACGAAAGAGCAGCTTTATGAAGCGGTATGCAATAGCTTTTATACGTTTTCTATTTATGATAATCATCAGTTAATTGCGTTCGGCCGAATGATTTCAGATGGTATTTACCAAGCTTTAATTTGTGATGTGATGGTAGCTCCAACTTATCAAAAAAAAGGGCTAGGAAAGCAAGTTATTGAAGGAATCGTCAATAAATGTAACGAACGAGGAATTGAGTCCATTCAACTTTTTGCTGTAAAAGGAAAACAGCAGTTTTATAAGAAGCTCGGGTTTCAAGAGCGGGATTCAGAAGCACCTGGCATGTCGTTAGTACAATAATAAAAAGGTAGGCGAAAGCCTACCTTTTTATTATTGTACAGCATCAAATTTATTTACTTTCCATGTAGCTCCTGATTTATAGAATGTGACCGTGCGTTTTACAGTGCCACCTTCTACGTCGGGAACAGTGAATTCGTAAGAGCGTACATCAGAACGTTGATATGTTAATTTAACTTTGGCTTTATTCCACTCTAACATGTTTCCACCATCTCCGACTGGACGAGCTAGCTTGCCGTTATGTGTGATAAAGCCGTATTTTGTTAGTCCTGCATTAATTGCGCTATTTGTATAAACTCCACTTAAGTAAGAAGTAACTTTTTGTTTTGTATCAAATTCGCTGCAAACATAAGAATAATAAGTGCCTTTATAAGTAAATGCTTTTTGTGTACACGCTTTTTGTTTGTAACCGTGTAATGTATTCCAATAGCGAGTGTTTGCGTCCGCCGCAATTTTAATAGCTTGGTTATTTGATAGGGTTGCTGACGTTGTTGCGGCCGTAGCACCTGCAGTCATTGTAAAGAAAAGAGCCATTGTCATTAGAACTAGTTTAAATTTTTTCATTGTGATTCTCCCTCCTAAATGAATCATCTTTTATGTAACATTAATGTTGCTTTTATTACATTTATGTTACATTTATATTACAACAGAATTCAGAAAAAGAAAAGGGGTTTTCCGAATTTATGTTTATTTTTCCCTTTAAATTTTAAAACAAACCTGAAGTTATGAAATGACTGCGACATATTTTGAATGTAGTTTGTTAAATGATATGGCTGTGGTAAGATAGGTATGTCTAGATTACACTGAAGGAGAGAACATAATGGGTTATTTGTTTGCAACAACTATCTTTTTAATTATTGCTGTTGTTGTTGGGTTTCTAGTAACGGTTGTGAGTATTGCAAGACGAAATAAAAATGAAGGATCTAAATAAAAGCAAAAGTCATTTTGAAGTGACTTTTGTTTTTTTATGTACATATAAAAATACGACTCTCTTGCCTCACACCCCTTTGTGAAAAAAGAACTAGTTTTGTCACCTTTATGTCGTTTTATCGGAATTTCAAAGAGAAGTGTTTACTGAACCGTAGTATAAAGGTAAGCACTTATTTATGAACATTGGTTATAAGTAAGACTAGAAATCATAAATTATAAATTAAGAACTGATAATGAGTAAATTCAGTTCAAAATATTTCCATCTTATAAAATAAAAAAGACAAATACGCAA
>NZ_JBXDLD010000027.1:0-22063 GCF_056820425.1 Priestia sp. KCTC 13724
AAAAACAGGTGGAGAAAAACATTGCGTTTTTCTCCACCTGTTTTATTTAGAGGGACTTATTAGACAGCCCCTTTACCCTTAACAATAATGAATAAACTTAGCGGTAATTAATAAACTGCACGTCAATTGACAAATCCGCTTCTTTAATCGCTGCGATTACTTGCTGTAGGTCATCCCGGCTTTTAGCGCTTACGCGAAGCTGATCATCTTGAATTTGGCTCTTTACTTTTAAACCGCTTTTTTTGATTAAATTATTAATTTTTTTAGCATTTTCTTTATCGATACCTTGAATCAGTTTACCGCGCTGGCGGACCGTACCGCCTGAAGCGTTCTCAACTTTTCCATATTCAATGTTCTTTGTTGGTACACCGCGCTTAATTAATTTTGAAACCATAACATCTTTTAGCTGCTCTAGCTTAAACTCATCGTCGGAAATTAATACAAGCTCTTCTTTATCGACAGAAATGTCGCTTTTACTTCCTTTAAAATCATAGCGGTTTCGAATTTCTTTTAAAGCCATTGTAATTCCGTTTGTTACTTCTTGTAAGTCAACCTGTGATACTACGTCAAATGAGCTATCTTTTGCCATAGAATCCTCCTTGTTTTTTTCTTTAATTATAAATAAAACGAAAAGGGGATACAACTGATATTGAACAAGCATCTTGAAATTGATACAATACAATTTTGAACGTTTGTTTTCATAATGTAGAATCAATGATGATAATACAATTTGATCATAAAAGAAATAAAGGAACTTCACATAAAGGATGGATAAAAAATGAGTAGAGTAGAACCAGGCCAAAGAGCATATTTGACTGTAAGTCGTGAAACGCCGATGGGATATATGCTTGACAGTGAAGATGGAGAAATCCTTCTTCATAAAAATGAAACAACGCAAGAGCTAGCAGAGCAAGAAGAAGTAGAAGTGTTTGTATATTTAGATAACCAAAGTCGATTAACTGCTACTATGCATATGCCAGTTGTCGAAGAGGGAACGTATGCGTGGGTCGAAGTAGTTGACGTAAATGATGACTTAGGTGTATTTGTGGATATTGGTATGAGTAAAGATATGCTGATCGGTTCAACGGATCTTCCAGCTTTAGAAAGTCTGTGGCCTGATGTAGGAAACAAGCTTTACTGTACGATGAAAATATCAAAGCATGGAAAAATTTACGGGAAAGTGGCAACAGATGATGTTATGAAAGCAATGGCTAAGCCGGCTCCAAGTCATCTGTTTAATCGTGAAGTCACGGGTCGTATCTATCGCGTGCTACGAGTAGGGTCTTTCATTATGACAGAAGAAGGCTACGTTGGATTTATTCATGAATCAGAACGTAAGAAAGAACCGAAGATTGGTGCGCTTGTAACGGGACGCGTTGTGAATGTAAAAGAAGACGGTACACTGAATGTTTCGTTGCTACCTCGTAAGCAAGAAAGTATGGATGAAGATGCGCAAGTTCTATACGATTACATGGAAAGCCGCGGAGGCGTTATGCCATTTTGGGATAAAAGTTACCCAGAAGATATTCGCACGCGTTTCAATATGAGTAAAGCAGCGTTTAAGCGCGCATTAGGAAAGCTGATGAAAGAAGACAAGGTTTATCAAGAAGAAGGATGGACATACTTCAAAAAAGATAAATAAAGGCATTACAAAACCGCTTGGAAGCTTCCAAGCGGTTTTGTGATGCCTTTATAGATGGTCCGTTTTTTTAGAAAATGAATGTTTTCCTGCTTGTCTATTTCTTTGTTCATGTAGATTCTTTTGTTCTTGCTTTGCTTGATTATCTTTTGCCTTTTTATCGTTATCACTTGTATGAGGCATTCTAACACACACTCCTTTTTAGAACATATCGTTAGATTACCCTTAACTACAAGCATTATTCGATAATTTCGTTTAAAAAGAAAAGAGCAATCGTCCCAGGTCCAGCGTGAGAACCAACGGCAGCTCCAATCATGTTAATTAAAAACGACTTGCAGCCGAATCGCTCTTCAATCAGCGCTTTTAACTGCATAGCTGTTTCTTCATCATCACCGTGGCTAATTGCAATGGTTTGATCAGCTAGATTTTTTGCACCGCGTTCGTCCATGATATCAATCATACGCTTTAACACTTTCTTGCGCCCTCTTAATTTTTCAATTGGAACGAGTTTACCATCTTCAACATGTAATAAAGGCTTGATATTTAGCAATCCTCCAACAAATGCAGAAGCTTTGCTTACGCGTCCGCCTTGTGCAAGAAAATCAAGGTCGTCTACAGTAAAGATATGCTCCATACTAGACGCATATTGTCTTGTTTTAGATACAAGTTCTTTAAAGTTGAGACCAGCTGCCAGCTGTTGAACAGCATAGTGTACAACAAGACCTTGCCCAAGAGACGCACATTTTGTATCAATAATTTCTAACTCGAAGTTAGGGTATGTTTCCAATAGTTCGTTTTTGACCATCACAGCTGTTTGGTAGGTTCCTGAGAGTTCAGAAGAAAATGCAATATAAATACATTGCTCACCTGATTTAGCCAACTCTTCAAATGTTTCATATACAGTAGCTGGAGCAGCTTGAGATGTTTTCGGCATTGCTCCTTCTCGAATGGCTTCGTATACTTCTGCAGGATTAATTGTTTCTAAATCTAAATATTCCGTGTCGCGTAAATGAACGCGAAGAGGAAGCAATGAAACGTTATTTTCTTTGAAAAAAGAACAAGGTAAGTCACTAGCACTATCTGTTAAAATTTTTATTGACATAAATGTCACCTTCCTACTACATTTATCTAAGCGTTTATTTTTTTACGGTTTGATGAAAAGAAAATAAATACAATAATAATACTAGTGTATAAGCACTGAGGAAAAAATACAATTTATGAATAATTTTTTTATGAAATAAAAATGTTCATACTATAAAAAAAGAATGAGCAAATACTACATGTATACATAAGTTTGGAGGTTTGAAACGATTGAACAAGTGGCTGGAAGTCAAAAAAATTATTGTTGTTACAGTTGGTGCTTTATTAAACGCAGTTGCTTTAAACTTATTTCTAATTCCAGCGAATGTTTATTCCAGTGGATTTACAGGAGTCGCCCAATTAATTTCAAGCGTTGTAACTGACTATACGCCGTTTACAATTTCCACAGGTATTTTGCTGCTTTTATTAAACATTCCCGTAACAATTTTAGGATGGAAAAAGGTAGGTAAGACGTTTACGATTTATAGCTTTTATAGCGTTTTAGCTACAACGGTGTTTTTAGAGTTTGTACCGATTGAAGCTTTATCTCAAGACATCATTTTAAACGCGGTATTTGGAGGAGTCATTTTAGCTGTAGGAGTAGGAATTACGCTGAAGTTTGGTGCTTCAACAGGAGGATTAGACATCATTGCTATGGTGTTGTCCCGTATGAAAGATAAGCCAATCGGTGGCTATTTATTTACGTTAAATGCTGTCATTATTGCAGCTGCAGGTCTGTTATATGGGGCTGAAAAATCGTTATATACGCTCGTTGCCTTATATACAACGACTCGAGTCATCGATGTTATTCATACGCGCCACGTGAAAGTGACAGCGATGATTGTAACCAAAAAAGGCGAGGAGCTTAGAAAAGCCATTCATTCCAAGTTGGTACGAGGTATCACCGCTGTTCCTGCAAAAGGTGGTTTTACAAATGAAGAAAAAGAAATGCTAATGATTGTTTTGACAAGATATGAGCTTTTTGATTTAGAAAAAACTATTAAAGACGTCGATCCTCATGCGTTTACGAATATTGTACAAACGACAGGCATATTCGGGTTATTTCGCAAAGAAGAATAAAAGCAAAAGCACGCTGCAATACATAGCGTGCTTTTACTTTTATTAATTCTTTTTTTCCAAATCTTCAGCAAGCTCATGCAGCTGTGCTTGTTCAGATGGAGAGGCATTGTTTTCAATATGAGATAACATATCTTCCGCAATTTCCATCTGACCTGCTGGCGTGTGTGATGAAGCAGCCTGCTTTGTATTATATGTTTGATTTAAAGAATTTTCGAAATGCTGAATTTGCTCCTGTTCTTGAGGTGAAGCATCCGACATCACGGCTTTTAACATTTCGCCTGAAATATCAAGTTCGCCGTTGTGGCTTTTATGATTTTCATGATTTGAAAGACTCTCGCCTTTATGATGCTCAGAGCGATTTGAAACAACATTTTGGATTGTCTCTTTTACTTGTTGAAAAAATGACTGTTTCATACGTTATTGACCTCCATGAGGAGCGTGGCTTTGCTGGGCTTGAAACGCTTCAGCCTCCGCCAGTGTCATATGATAAGGAATACGTTCATCATGCTTTTGTACTGCATCTGCACCTTGTTTGACAAAACGCTTTGATCGATTGCTTCTACCCATCATATCTTCCTCCTCTAAAATAAAGAAAATCGACACTTAACTAAGCGTCGATTATAGTGTGTGCAGCTTTGATGAAAAGATAGCGTAAAAAAATTACCTGTGTTTTCAAAAAATAGTCAAGTTATAAATTTAAGGTCTTTTCCAAATAATAAGCAATACCATTGTCTTCATTTGAAAGGTAGAATGGTTTTATTATCAGCTAATAGCGTGCCGTCTAAATCTAAAGCAATTAAATGTTTTTTTGTATTCATACAGTCTCCTTTACACATCTTAATAAGTAATCGAACTTAATTAGTTGGATTTATATATATTAAAAAAGAGCGTAATTCATTCGCTTATTTTCTATCTTACATAAGTTTGTGGAAAGAACAAAGCACAACGTTTGACAGATAGAAATGAGATTGTTACGGTAAAACAATCAAAAAAGAATCTCATATATGAAAGGAGATTGCGACATGGATGAACAATTAAAAGAAAAGATCATGGAATCACTGGAAGAGGTAGTTGACCCTGAACTGGGCGTTGATATTGTAAACTTAGGCCTTGTTTACGACGTAATTATGGAGGAAAACCAAACAGTTGTTGTGACGATGACGTTAACATCAATTGGTTGCCCGTTAGCAGGAGCAATTACAGAAGACGTAAAGAAAAATGTAATCGAGGTAGACGGCGTTGAAAATGTCGAAGTGAATATTACCTTTAACCCTCCATGGGAAAAGGAGAGAATGTCACGATATGCGAAAATCGCATTAGGCATTCAGTGAAGAAAAAGTACTTCAGCTTAAAAGTTGGAGTACTTTTTTTGAATATTATGTAATAAAAATTAATTTGTATGTATATTTAAAACAGAATAATAAACTTCAAAAAAGATAGACTTTTTTTAAATATTCGTTTGATTTTATTTTTATACAGTATTATAATGAGAAATAATTCAAACAGTTACGTAGAAAAAGGAGTAGTATTATGACACAGGTTAACGTCGGTATTGTTGGAGCAACAGGTTACGGTGGCGTCGAACTAATTCGGTTGTTAGACGGTCATCCACATTTTAATATTCATTCGGTTTATTCATCTTCACAGAATGATTTGCCAATATCTGAAGTTTATCCACACTTATCCCATTTTGCATATAAATTAAAAGAAATTAATCCTAAAGAAATGGCAAAAGAAGTTGAACTGGTTTTCACAGCAACTCCTTCAGGGGTATCGAGTAAACTAGTTCCCACACTAATTAACGAAGGATTAAAAGTAGTTGATCTCTCAGGAGATTTTCGATTAAAAGATGAAGAGTTATATGAGCAATGGTATAAAAAGCCTTCTGCTAGTTTGGAAGATTTAGAGAAGGCCATTTATGGCTTATCAGAATGGTTTGCAGATGAGGTATCATCCGCTGACTTTATTTCAAACCCAGGATGTTACCCAACGGCAACGTTATTAGGGCTAGCACCGCTTGCTCAAGAAAAGATAGTGGTTTCTAATTCTATTATTATTGATGCAAAGTCCGGTATTTCAGGAGCGGGTCGTGGGCTGTCTCAACTCGCACATTATGCTGAAATTAATGAAAATATGAAAATCTATAAAGTTAATAAGCATCAACATATTCCAGAAATTGAATCCGTATTATCACGATGGGATTCTGAAATTGGTAACGTAATGTTTAATACGCATCTCGTTCCAATGACGCGAGGAATCATGACTACGATGTACGCACAATTAAAAGAAGAAAAGTCGATAGAAGAACTTCATGCACTGTATGTGCAGGCGTATGAAGCAAAGCCTTTTGTTCGAGTGAGGAAGCTGGGAGAATTTCCATCAACAAAAGAAGTGAGCGGATCAAACTATTGTGATATAGGCCTTGATTACGATGAGCGTACAAAAAGGGTCACAATTGTCTCAGTCATTGATAACTTGATGAAGGGTGCAGCAGGGCAAGCCGTACATAATGCAAATATCATGCTGGGCTTTGAAGAGAATTTAGGTATTAATGGATTACCTGTTTATCCATGATGAGCAGCGTAGGAGGGAATAATGTGATTACAGTAAAAAAGAGTTTGCTAGATATTAAAAAGATAGAGAATGGTACAGTTGTTAGTCCAAAAGGATTTTCCGCTGCGGGAGTTCACGCAGGACTTCGATATGAGAAAAAAGATATTGGGGTTATTATGAGTGAAGTGCCTGCTAATTGTGCGGCAGTTTATACGCTGAATACGTTTCAAGCAGCACCTTTATATGTGACAAAAGATAGCATCAGTCAAGAACAAAAATTACAAGCCGTTGTTGTGAACAGCGCTTGTGCGAATGCTTGTACAGGTGAGCAAGGTTTAGAAGACGCATATGAAATGCGTGCTACAAGCGCTGAGCAGTTTCACGTACCGGCTCATTATGTAGCCGTCGCTTCTACAGGAGTAATTGGCGAACTATTAAACATGAAGAAGATTAATGCAGGAATTAAGCAACTCCAACCAGTAAACACACAGAAAGGAGCAGAAGCTTTTCAAACAGCGATTTTAACAACTGACACGGTGATGAAAACTGCTTGCTATGAAGTGGTCGTAGATGGAAAAACCGTTACGATTGGTGGAGCAGCAAAAGGATCAGGTATGATTCATCCTAACATGGCAACGATGCTTGGATTTGTAACGACAGATGCCAATATCGAATCAGCTGTTTTACAAGATGCGCTTCGCTCTATTACGAATAAAAGTTTTAACCAAATTACGGTTGATGGAGATACATCAACAAACGATATGGTGTTAGTACTTGCAAATGGCAAGGCTGAAAACGAAACGCTAACGGTCAATCACTCTGATTGGAAAGCATTTTATGAGGCACTTCGACTTGTGTGTGAGGATCTTGCCAAGCAAATTGCTCGCGATGGAGAAGGCGCAACAAAGCTTATTGAAGTAAATGTTGAAGGCGCTGCTACCAACGAAGAAGCCAATATAATTGCTAAACAAATTGTTGGTTCAAGTCTTGTCAAAACAGCGGTGTACGGAGCGGATGCAAACTGGGGAAGAATTATTTGCGCAGTTGGCTACAGTGGAGTCAAAATTAATCCAAATGATATAACGGTGGCGTTAGGTGACATCGTGATGCTGAAAAATAGTCAGCCTCAAGCGTTTGATGAAGAAGCGGCTAAAAACTATTTACAGCAGGAACATGTAGCTGTGAATGTATCTCTTAATGAAGGAACAGCCAAAGGGAAAGCATGGGGGTGTGACTTAACCTACGATTACGTGAAAATTAATGCAAGTTACCGAACGTAAGGAGAGAAGATGATGTCAGGTGTAAAAACAATTGTTATAAAATGTGGAGGAAGCATCATTAATCAGCTAACCAATTCATTTTTTCGGGATTTAAAAAAGCTGATTGACAGTGGACATAATATTGTATTGGTACATGGTGGCGGTCCAGATATTGCGAATATGCTAGCAAAGCTTAATATTGAAGCAGAGTTTGTCGATGGCTTGCGCCGAACATCTAAAGAAGCCTTAGAAGTAGTGACAATGGTGCTCTCAGGAAAAGTAAACAAACAGCTGGTGCGTGATATTCAAATTCAAGGCCTCCAAGCAGTTGGTTTATCAGGGTGTGATGCACAGCTCTTAGAAGCCGAAGCTATCGACTTTGAAAAGTTAGGTTATGTCGGCGAAGTGGTTTCTGTTAATGAGCAGCTTTTAAAGCAGCTAATAGATCAAAGTTATATTCCAGTTATTTCATCAATTGGTGTAAATAGTAAAGGTGAGATATTTAACATCAATGCTGATGTAGCAGCAGGTTCGATTGCTAAGGCACTCGGAGCAGAAAAGCTCATGTTTGTAACGGATGTGCAAGGTGTTTTAAAAGACCAGCAGCTGTTACCAGAATTGACGGTAGAAGAAGTGAACTACCTAATCGAAGAGAAAACCATTTATGGTGGTATGATTCCGAAGGTCATGTCAGCAGTCAAAGCGCTGTCTCCAACGCTACACGAAGTCAATATTATCAGCGGTATTAACGGCTTTTTAGATCAAAATGGAAACTTAGTCGGAACTGCAATTAAACATACTATTAAAGGTGGAGAGGACAAAGATGAGCTCGTTATTTCCAACGTATCAACGTCTTGATATACATGTAAAAGAAGCAAACGGAACACATTTAACGGATGAAAAGAATCAAACATATTTAGATTTTATTTCAGGCATTGCCGTATGTAACGTGGGACATCGTCATCCGGAAGTTCAAAAAGCAGTAGAAGAACAGTTAAATAAAGTATGGCACGTGTCTAATTTATTTCATCAATCCATTCAAGAAGAAGTAGCTAGCTTGCTTGTTGCTAATTCAAGCGGAGACGCAGTATTCTTTTGTAACAGCGGAGCAGAAGCTAACGAAGCAGCTATTAAACTAGCGAGAAAGCATACCAAAAAGCATAAAATTATTACGTTTACGAAATCATTCCATGGTCGTACGTTTGCAACAATGACGGCAACTGGGCAAGCAAAAATTCATGAAGGATTTGGACCGCTTGTTAATGAGTTTGTTTATCTTCCATATAATGACGTAGAAAGCTTAGAGGCGGAAATGGATGATACGGTAGCTGCAATCATGACAGAAGTTGTTCAAGGTGAAGGCGGGGTAGTGCCAGGAACAGAAAGTTTTTTAACAACTATTCAAAAGCTATGTCAGGAATACGGTGCGCTGTTTATTGTCGATGAAGTACAAACAGGAATCGGTCGAACAGGTAAACCATTTGCTTATCAGCATTTTAATTTATCTCCTGATATTATTACAGCTGCAAAAGGGTTAGGAAGCGGAATGCCTGTTGGTGCGATGATTGGGAAAGCCTTTTTAACGGAGTCATTTGGACCAGGAAGCCATGGTACGACATTTGGAGGGAATCCAATTGCCTTAGCATCGGCTAAAGCAACGCTACAAATTATTTTTAATAAGCAATTCTTAGAAGAAGTCAATGCCAAGTCAGTCACTTTCAACAATCGGTTAGCAGAAATGCTAGAAAGCTATTCGGTTGTTAAAGAAGTTCGTGGAAAAGGTTTTATGATTGGTATTGAATGCGGTGAATATCAAGCACAGTTAATCACTGAGATGCGTGAAAAAGGGCTCTTAGTGTTAGGTGCAGGTCCTCACGTGATACGTTTACTACCGCCATTAACAGTAAGTAATGAAGAATTGGCAGAAGCACTAAATATTATAAAGCAAGTATTTCAAGAGCTTAAGGTAACGATATAACCGGTATTTTTTTGGGATTTATGTATAAAAATTCTTTAAAATAAATAATTATTCGAAGAGGGATGCAAAATGAATGGATATTTACATTTAGCAAACGGAGATTCATTTGAAGGTAGTATTGAACATACTGCCTCTCACCAAGCAAGCGGAGAAATTGTCTTTTTTACAGGAATGACAGGCTATCAAGAAGTTGTGACGGATCCTTCTTATAAAGACCAGATTATTGTTTTCACCTATCCATTGATTGGAAATTACGGAATTAATGAAAAAGACTTTGAAAGTAAAAAACCTCATGTAGCAGGCGTTGTCGTATACGAATGTTCCGATGAAGGATTCCATTATGAAGCGATGTATAGCTTTAAGCAATATTTGAAAAAGTGGAATATTCCTCTTATCACACATGTGGATACGAGAGCGGTCGTTAAACGAATTCGAAAAGAGGGTACAATGCAAGCAGCCTTTTCCGCTTCTGCTCAAGGTAACGTAGTAACGCACTCTGAACCATACGTAGTTAAGCAAGTATCAACGAAAGAAGTTGTATCACACGCTGGAGATAAACAACATATTGTACTAATGGATTTTGGCTGTAAGAAGTCTATTTTACAAGAATTGTTAAACCGTGGTTGCAAAGTGACGGTGGTTCCTTATTCGACTTCACTAGACGAAATTAAAGACTTAAAGCCAGATGGAATTGTTCTATCAAACGGACCGGGAGACCCGATGCAAGTGGCGAATCAATTATCAGAAATCAAAGCAATTATCAGTAAGTATCCAACGCTTGGAATTTGCTTTGGTCACCAGTTAATTGGCCTAGCGTTCGGTGCAAAAACCAAAAAATTAATGTTCGGTCATCGTGGAGCAAATCAGCCTGTTATTGATTTATTCACGAACAAAGTATGTATGACGTCACAAAACCATAGCTATGTGGTAGATGAAATGACAATCGAACAAACGCCTCTTAAAGTACGATTTAAAAATGTAAATGATCAGTCAGTTGAAGGTCTTGTACATGAGCAACTTCCGGTGTTATCAGTACAGTATCACCCAGAAGCGCATCCGGGACCAAGTGATAGCACATATATCTTTGATGAATTTATGAAGCAAGTACAGCAAGTTGGGAGCGAAAAAGTATATGCCTAAAGATAAAACAATACAAACCATTTTAGTTATTGGCTCTGGTCCAATTGTCATTGGGCAAGCAGCGGAATTTGATTACTCGGGCACACAAGCGTGTCTTTCACTGAAAGAAGAAGGCTATGAAGTCATTTTAATTAACAACAACCCGGCTACCATTATGACGGATACGCATATAGCTGATCGCATTTATTTTGAACCACTCACAGTGGATTCTGTTGAAAAGGTTATTGCAAAAGAAAAACCAGATGGACTTTTAGCAACACTAGGAGGACAAACGGGACTGAACTTAGCGTTAGAGCTACATGAACATCAAATTTTAGAAAAATACGGTGTGAAACTGCTAGGTACACCAATTGAATCTATTAAGCAAGGAGAAAGCCGTGAAGAGTTTCGTGCTCTGATGCAAGAACTAAATGAACCAGTTCCTGAAAGTGAAGTTGTAACAGAAGTTGAGCAAGCGTTAACGTTTGCGAAAGAAATCGGCTTTCCAGTTATTGTTCGACCAGCCTATACTCTGGGTGGAACTGGTGGAGGGATTGCACATTCACTAGAAGAACTTGAAAAGCTTGCTACGTCAGGTCTTCGAGAAAGTGCTATTCACCAATGTTTAGTTGAAAAAAGCATCGCAGGATTTAAAGAAGTAGAGTATGAAGTCATGCGTGATGCCAACGGAACATGCATTACAATTTGTAACATGGAAAATATTGATCCAGTTGGTGTACATACAGGGGATTCTGTTGTAGTCGCACCTTCACAAACATTAACAGACGTTGAGTATCAGATGCTGCGTTCATCATCGATTAAAATTATCTCAGCGCTTGGTATTATTGGTGGTTGTAATATTCAATTTGCGCTTGACCCTACTAGCAAGCAATATTATCTGATTGAGGTAAATCCGCGCGTCAGTCGTTCATCAGCTTTAGCATCAAAAGCGACGGGATATCCAATTGCAAAGATTGCAGCGAAACTATCCGTTGGATATAACCTTCATGAGTTATTAAACCCTGTTACGGGCGATACGTATGCTAGCTTTGAACCAGCGTTAGACTATGTGGTTGTTAAGTTTCCTAGATGGCCATTTGATAAATTCTTCTATGCAGAAAGAACGCTCGGAACGCAGATGAAAGCAACAGGTGAAGTAATGGCGATTGATCGTACCTTTACAAGAAGCTTCCAAAAAGCATTATCATCTCTTGAAATTGATTTAAATGGACTAGAAGTAGAAGAACTACAAGCTTTATCTTTAGAAGCTCTATTTGATAAGCTAGCAGATCAAAGTGACGAGCGAATCTTTATCATTTTAGAATTGCTACGTCGAAGTGTGACAACAACAGAGATTCATGAAAAAACGAAAATTGATTATTTCTATTTAAATCATTTCAGTAACTTAATTAAACAAGAGCAAGAATTAAAGAACGTTAATTTGGATTCAATTGAAAAAGAAGCACTAAAGAATGCAAAAGAACAAGGCTTTACTGATGCATATTTAGCATCGATCTGGAATGTTTCAGAGCTGCAAGTACGCTCGAAGCGTAAAAATATGAAGATTTATCCAAGCTACAAAATGGTTGATACGTGCGCAGCAGAATTTGAATCATCTACTGCATATTTCTATTCTAGCTACTATGGGGAAAATGAAATCGAAACGTCTTCAAACAAAAAAGTGGCAATTATCGGGTCTGGACCGATTCGAATTGGGCAAGGTGTAGAATTTGACTACAGCTCTGTACACGGTGTGTGGGCGCTTGAAAAGGCCGGTTATGAAACAATTTTAATTAACAACAATCCAGAAACGGTTAGCACAGACTTTGAAGTAGCAGATCGCCTCTATTTTGAACCAGTTACGGTTGAAGATGTCTTAAACGTTTTAGAAGCAGAAAGCGTAAATGACGTTATCGTTCAGTATGGCGGGCAAACGGCTATTTCATTAGTTAAAGGACTTGAAGAAGCAGGAGTGAACTTGCTTGGTATTACTAACAGCATGATTGATGCACTGGAAGACCGCGAACAATTTTATCAGCTGTTAGACGATTGTCATATTCCTCATATTCCTGGTGAGATGGCAGACAACGAGCAACAGCTTGTGAAAAAGGCAAAAGAAATGGGCTTTCCATTATTAATTCGTCCTTCTTACGTTATTGGAGGAAAAGGAATGCTTACGCTTCAAAGTGAACAGGAGCTCATGGATTGTTTATCATCCATTAAACCATCACATTTCCCAATGCTTCTCGATGCTTACTATCCAGGGCAAGAAGCTGAAGTGGATGTCGTTTGCGATGGAAAAGACGTTTTAATTCCAACAATCGTTGAGCATGTTGAAAAAGCAGGTGTTCACTCTGGTGATAGCTATGCGCTTCTACCAGCTCAAAGTGTAACGAACGCTCATAAACAACAAATGGTTTTATATGCTCAAAAAATTGTTCAAAAGCTTAACTATAAAGGAATTATGAATATTCAATATGTAATCTATAACGACGAAGTATATGTTTTAGAGGTAAACCCTCGTGCAAGTCGTACAGTCCCTGTTGTAAGTAAAGTATGCGATGTTCCGCTTATTTCGCTATCAACGCAAGTATTGCTCGGGAAATCTTTGTCGGAAATGAGCGAACAAACAGGTTTATTGCCAGACCCATCATACGTAACAGTTAAGTTTCCTGTCTTTTCGACAAGTAAGTTATCAGGAGTAGACCCGCTTGTTGGGCCGGAAATGAAATCAACGGGAGAAGGAATTGCGATTGCTTCTACAATTGAAGAAGCATCTAAAAAAGCATTTCATCAATACGTAACATCTAAAAAAGAAGCTGTTGAAGTCTATATTGATGCAGCAGAAGTATCAGAAGAGTTAAAAACAACGATTACCCATGCTGGCTTGAAACTGGCAGATACGAAAGATTTACAAGCGTGGACAAAAGGTAAAGAAGCATTACTATTTGTAAGTTTTGATTCTGCAAAGAAAGATAATCGTATGCTTGCATTAAAGCACGGTCTGCTAGTACTAACAGAACTAGAAACGTTTGAACTGTTCTTACAGTCATATCATGTAAGTGAGTATAGCGTATCGTCATTACAAGAATGGTTTCAACATAACGAAAAGGAAGTGACAATCTCATGAGTACCGTATCAGCATCCGCAAACTTAAAAGGTAAAGATTTGCTCACGTTAAAAGATTTAACACCAGAAGATATTATGTTTTTACTAGAAAGCGCTATTATCTTAAAAGAAAAGCATGAAAATGGAGAAATCGTTAAAACGCTTGAAGGAAAAACATTGGGAATGATTTTTGAAAAGTCATCTACACGAACGCGTGTATCGTTTGAAGCAGGCATGCTTCAGCTAGGTGGAAATGCGTTGTTTTTAAGCAGTCAAGACCTTCAAATTGGCCGCGGTGAAACAATTGGCGATACGGCTCAAGTGCTGTCGCAGTTTATCGATGCGATTATGATCCGTACGTTTGAACATTCTAAAATAGAAGAGCTGGCAGAATACGCTTCTATCCCGGTAATTAATGGCTTGACGGATGATTATCATCCGTGCCAAGCACTAGCGGATTTGCTTACAATTTATGAGCATAAACAAACGTTCAGCGGTTTAAAGGTAGCTTACGTAGGTGACGGAAATAATGTAGCTCATTCACTAATGATTGCATGTGCAAAAATGGGAATTGATTGTTCAATTGGTTGTCCCTCTGGCTATGAACCAAAGGCATTTGTAACGGAATATGCAAAAAAAGTTGCCAGCGAAACTGGAGCAACCATTACGATTACAGAAAATCCTGTTAAAGCTGTTCAAAATGCTGATGCTATTTATGCAGATGTATGGACGAGTATGGGGCAGGAAGAAGAAGCGAAAAAGCGTTTAGAAGTATTTGCTTCGTATCAAGTGAACGATGAGCTTGTTCAGCATGCTAAGTCAGATTATCTGTTTTTACATTGCTTACCTGCACATCGTGAAGAAGAAGTAACAGCAAGCATTATTGACGGGCCGAACTCCGTTGTATTCCAGCAAGCCGGAAATCGCATGCACGTACAAAAAGCATTGCTGCAAGCAATATTAGCGTAATGATGGCATAAAGAGACTGGGACATAAGTATTTCAGCCAATGAACTGTCCGAGCTATTGAAAGTTAAATACTTTTGGTAGCTCGGATAGTTTTTGTTGGTTTGAAAAACCACTAAAAACTAGTGGAATGGAGCTTAAGACACTCGACTCCCGCGGAAAGCGAATGTCTTAAGCACAGTGGAACGAACTTGTTTTTACAACCTAACTCGTTTAGAAACGTTATGGTTCGTCTTAGAGATGGAATCATTTCGTTATGTCACAGCCTGTTGTATATATGTTCCTTTCGTATCATGTTTAATTTGGACAATCCCGGGGAACACGATAAACATATTAAGCAGAACGAAAGGTGAGGACATAATGAAAGTTTTAGTAGTAGGAGCAAATGGAACAACAGGTAAGCAAGTAGTTGAATTATTAGCTAGCTCTAGTCAACACCAACCATATGCAATCAGAAATTGAACAAGCAATTCAATTTGCTCATTAAAAAAATGCGGATGGAAAAAACCATCCGCATTTTTTGTTTAAAGGAAAATAACCACTAATGCACCGACAATAAAGCAGTAAATGGCAAAGTATTTTAAGTTTCCTCGCGCCATAATGCCCATAAACCACTTTAATGAGAAGTAAGAAGCGATTAATGAAGCAAAGAAAGCTACTGTATAGGGTAGTAATAGCTCAGAAACGTTTGGATCATTTAAGATGTCGCTAATTCCTAATACTGTTACACCTAAGCTCACGGGAATGTAAAGTAAAAATGAGAAACGAAGAGCCGTTTCTTGCTTTGTTCCGCGTAGCATAGCAGCAACAATTGTTGCCCCTGAGCGACTAATTCCAGGGATAAGCGCTACGGCCTGTGCTAATCCAATAATGATAGCGTCTTTTACAGAAAGCGCTGCGTCATTTTTTCGCCCGCGAAGGTTACGAATAATCCAAAGGGCAATACCTGTAGCAATTAAAGCAAAACCAAGCACTTTTAATGATTTTAGATTGGCTTCAATTACATCGCCAAACAGTACACCGATAACGCCTGCTGGAATTGTTCCTATAATTAAATAGATAATAAATTGAAAATCTGATTTCGAATTTGGATCTTTTGTTTTTAAGAACTTAAGGCCATTTACAATAAGTCGAATAATATCTTCACGATAAATAATGAGTACCGCAATGAGAGAAGCTGTATTGACCAAAATTTCAAAACTGAGGCCTTCAATATTTAAACCGAATAAATGTTGAGCTAGTACAATATGTCCGCTAGACGAGACAGGAATTGGCTCTGTAATCCCTTGGAAAAGGCCTAAAAATAAATATTTCAAAAGCAAATAAAATTGTTCCATGCATAAATCCTTTCTACATTTTTAATAGTTAATTTAGATACTTGTTAAAGGTACATATCCCAGTATAAAAAAACTTTGCGCCACTGTGAAGTGAAAAGGGGAATTCCTTTAAATGTAAACGCTTTTTCTAATGTTTTCCTAGTTCATATCCTGATTATGAAATGAAAAACAGGGGGCATAGTATAAGAGAAGAGCTGGATTTTATTAATGAAGGAGGAAGGGAAATGGGACAAAATCGTCATTTTACAGCAGGTCAAAAAGCGCCAAATAACGGTGTTTATATAGAAATTGGTGAAACTGGAAGCAACGTGAATCATCCGAAAAAAGTGAAGTTAAAAGCAGGAGATCGCTTTCCAGAAACGTCTAATGATGATCGTCATTGGACATATATTAGAAAGCCATAATACGCAAGTAAAGCCATCTTCTGCAGATGGCTTTACTTGCGTGGGAAAACCATTTTATAATATGAAATAAAGGTCAAAAATAGTCAAAAACGGAGGGGTTTCAATGGATGTAAATAAAATGACGCAAAAGCTTCAGGAAGGAGTTATGAACGCACAATCTGAGGCCATCAAGCGAGGTCATCAAGAAATTGATAGTCTACACTTGCTGTACTCATTGATTCATCAGCCAGATGGAATTGCAGTTCGTATTTTAGAGCACTTACATATTGAAACAGAGAAGTTTGTAAAAAGTGTAGAAGCGGAGCTAGCGAAAAAGCCGTCTGTAACAGGTTCAGGTGTTGAAGCTGGCAAAATATATATTACGTCTGCTCTACAGCAACTGCTCGTTAAAGCTCAAGAAGAGGCAGACCGTTTAAAAGACGAGTACATGGCGGTGGAGCATTTATTTTTAGCCGCTGCTAATGAGGCCTCTACAACTAGCTTGGGAAGGTTGTTTAGCCAGTACGGAATCACGAAGCAAAAACTAATGGAAGTTCTGCAAAAAATTCGTGGCAACCAGCGCATTACGAGCCAAACACCAGAAGGCACATATGAAGTTTTAAGCAAGTATGGTCGTGATTTGGTAGCAGAAGTACGAGAAGGCAAAGTAGATCCTGTTATTGGACGAGATCAAGAAATTCGTCGCGTGATTCGAATCCTGTCTCGTAAAACAAAGAATAATCCAGTATTAATCGGAGAGCCAGGCGTTGGGAAGACGGCGATTGTAGAAGGACTTGCACAGCGTATTGTGCGAAGAGATGTGCCGGAAGGATTAAAGGATAAAATGGTGTTTGCTCTAGATATGGGAGCCTTAGTAGCAGGAGCGAAGTTTCGCGGTGAATTTGAAGAGCGTTTAAAAGCGGTGTTACAAGAAGTCAAAAAAAGCAATGGCCAAATTTTATTATTTATTGATGAGCTTCATACCATTGTAGGAGCTGGCCGTACAGATGGAGCCATGGATGCTGGAAATTTACTCAAGCCAATGCTTGCTCGCGGTGAACTTCACTGCATTGGAGCAACAACCCTGGATGAATACCGTCAATATATTGAAAAAGACCCTGCGTTAGAGCGCCGCTTTCAGCAAGTGTTAGTTGAAGAGCCAACGGTAGAAGATACGATTTCTATTCTTCGAGGGTTAAAAGAACGATTTGAAATTCATCACGGTGTAAACATCCATGACCGGGCTCTTGTTTCAGCTGCTGTTATGTCAGATCGCTACATATCTGACCGTTTTTTGCCCGATAAAGCAATTGATCTGATTGACGAAGCGTGTGCAACCATTCGAACAGAAATTGATTCTATGCCAGCAGAATTAGATGAGGTAACAAGAAGAGTTATGCAGCTGCAGATTGAAGAGGCTGCATTAAGTAAAGAAACGGACTTTGCTAGTACACAGCGTCTAACCGCTATTCGGGAAGAAGTAGCGAACTTAACTGAAAAAGCAGACGTGATGAAGCTTCAATGGGAGAAGGAGAAGCAGTCCATTCAAGCTGTCCAAGACGTCAGGGAAAAGCTAGAAAAAGCAAAGCGAGATCTAGAAGAAGCAGAAGGGCGTTATGACCTAAATAAAGCAGCAGAGCTTCGTCATGGACATATTCCAGCCTATGAGAAAGAATTAAAACAGCTTGAGGCCGAAGCTGCAAAAAAACAAGAGTCTCGTTTGCTGCGTGAAGAAGTTACGGAAGAAGAAATTGCAGAAATTGTGGGACGATGGACAGGCATTTCAGTGTCAAAGCTCGTAGAAGGAGAGCGAGAAAAGCTGTTAAAAATGGAATCTATTTTAAAAGCGCGCGTAATTGGGCAGGATGAGGCAGTGTCGCTTGTAACTGATGCGGTGATTCGAGCACGAGCAGGCATTCAAGATCCAAATCGCCCAATCGGTTCGTTTATCTTTCTGGGCCCAACTGGAGTTGGAAAGACAGAATTAGCTAAAACGTTAGCTGAAACGTTGTTTGACAGCGAAGATCATATTATTCGTATTGATATGTCTGAGTACATGGAAAAGCATGCAGTTTCACGCTTGATTGGTGCTCCTCCAGGATATGTTGGCTATGAAGAAGGAGGACAGTTAACGGAAGCTGTTCGTAGAAAACCATACTCCGTGGTCTTGCTGGATGAAATTGAAAAAGCACATCCAGAGGTGTTTAACGTGCTCCTTCAAATGTTGGATGATGGAAGGATAACAGATTCAAAAGGAAAGACCGTTGATTTTAAAAATACGATTATTATTATGACATCGAATATTGGTTCACAAACACTGTTAGAAGGTTTAACAGAAGATGGAAACATTGAGGAGTCAAGTCGAGAACAAGTACTTCAGCAGCTTCGCCAGCATTTTCGACCTGAGTTTTTAAATCGTGTGGATGACACGATTTTATTTAAGCCACTGTCAGTGAGTGAAGTAAAATCAATTATTGAAAAGCTTCTTAAGCAGCTTGAAAGCCGTTTGCAAGAAAGACATATTACGCTGACACTAACTGAAGAAGCAAAAAATTACATTGCGAAAGCAGGGTTTGATCCTGTTTATGGTGCGCGCCCGCTTAAACGATTTATTCAAAAGTATGTTGAAACTAAAATTGCTAGGGAATTAATTGCTGGCCATATCACAAATCATAGCGATGTAGTTATTGATAATAGAGGTGAAGAGTTCATTATTGAACAATAAATAAAAGACCATTTAGTGATTGCTAAATGGTCTTTTTGTGCTTTTAAAAAACGAAGTGTATTCTCGTAAGCATTGGAGCTATAGAATCGATCTTTTTAATGAGCAAAAAACTACCTTTGTGAGAATGGATTTTTACTATTGACTATAATTGTAAGCGCTTATAGAATGAGTATAAATTATTGAATTCGCTTTCTTAGCAAAGCACTATTTGGGATCCTAAAAGAAACAACGGACAGTAAATAATTATGCGTATACTTGTTTGGTTTCAAAAGAACTTATACAGATAAAGGAGGAAAGCAATAGTAAACTAGAGAAAGGTGATGCTAACGAAATAAGCGATATTAAGGGATAACAAGCTAATAGCAGAGCACCTAACGAAAGAGTCAACAACGCGCTTTTTTTCATTTCTATAAAGAGGTGAAGAGAAAGCCAGACTAAAATGAAATAAAATGGAATAAAATGGAATCATACATACGAGCGTAAATAAACGATAGCTATGTAACACCTGCTCGTTTATAAATGAAAAAATTCCGTTGAAAATTACGACCATATATAATATGAAAAAAAATAAGTCGTTAATTTGCACGAAAAGAAGACAAGCTCTTACTTTCATTACTTTGTTTAGCGCTTGTTGAATCAATAGCGTATAAAAAAAAGTAAGCAGCAGTATAAATAGATTCATTAAAGAGGTATAGAAATCATCGAACTGTCTGACAAAAAACAGTATGATGATATGAAAGCAGCTAATTGTAAGCGTTACGAAAGTAGATGTTTGCTTCAAAAATATCTCTCCTTCATCAAAATGCACACGACAGAAAATAGAAAAGGGTGTTCATCAATGAATATAGTCACTGTGGGATCATTTATATTCTTTACCGTTTTAGTAGCATATATTTCATATCGCTTTACTCGCGATGAAAATCTTGAAACATCAGAAGGATATTTTTTAGGGGGAAGAAGCTTAACTGGTTGGGTTATTGCTGGGTCTCTGTTATTGACGAACTTATCAACAGAGCAGCTTGTAGGCTTAAATGCGGATGGTTATTCGTTTAATATGTCCGCAATGGGCTGGGAAGTAGGTTCTTCAATCGCTCTTGTATTGGTTGCGTTATTTTTACTTCCACGCTATTTAAAAGGTGGAATTACAACAATTCCAGACTTTCTAGAATCTCGATTTGATTCAGGCACTAAACAGATTGTTACCATTTTATTTTTATTTGGCTATGTACTAAATTTATTACCTCCTATTTTATATTCAGGAGCAACTGCACTAAGCAGCATCTTTAATGTTCAAGGCATGTTTGGAGTTAGTTCAACGACCGCGCTGTGGATTACAGTGTGGGGAATTGGAATTATTGGATCAATTTACGCAATATTCGGAGGATTGAAAGCGGTTGCTGTATCAGACACGGTAAATGGCATTGGTTTATTGATTGGAGGATTAATGATTCCATTTTTAGGGCTGATGGCTTTAGGTGATGGTTCACCAGTTGATGGATTCAATAAAATTATGGAAAATACCCCCGAGAAGCTAAATTCAATCGGTGGAGAGAAAGATCCCGTGCCGTTCAGCACGATGTTTACGGGAATGCTACTTGTAAACTTGTTTTATTGGGGAACAGCACAGCATATTATGCAGCGTGCATTAGCTGCCAAAAATCTTAAAGAAGGGCAAAAAGGGTTAATTATTGCAGCATTTTTAAAGCTATTAGGACCAGCATTTTTAATTATCCCTGGTATTATTGCATTTAATATTTTTGGACCAGGACTTCCACCGATGGAAGCGTATCCAAAGCTGGTTAATCATGTATTGCCAACGCCACTTGTTGGTTTCTTTGCCGCTGTATTATTCGGAGCTATTTTATCATCGTTTAACTCAGCGTTAAACTCGAGCGTTACGCTTTTTGTTTTAAATATTTACAAGCCTTATTTTAAGCCAAAAGCTACGGATAAAGAACTTGTAAAAAATGGAAAAATGGTAGGCGTATTCTTAGCTATTTTTGCAATGTGCGTAGCGCCTTTAATTGCAAATGTACCAAACGGATTCTTTGCATATCTTCAGATGGTTAACGGTTTTTATAACGTTCCAATCTTTACGATTGTATTTATCGGCTATGTAACGAAAAAAGTGCCTGCGGTTGCAGCAAAAGTGTCATTAGCTGTATTTATCTCAATCTATGCCGTAACGCAGCTAGTATGGGATACAGGCTTACACTATCTTCACATTTTAGCCATCTTATTCGTTTTATGTAGCGGATTAATGTTTATCATCGGAAAAATTGCTCCAAAGCAAGATCTATATGTGTTAGAAGATCAAAAAGCAGTAGATTTAACCCCTTGGAAGCTTCTGTATCCGATGGGAATTGCAGCGGTTCTTGCAATGTTAGTAGTTTACGCGCTCTTTTCACCAATTGGAATTGCTTCTTAAGACAAAAGAGGCTGGGATATAAATATTTCAGTCAACGAGATATCCGGCCGATTGCTAACCTGCAATCGGTCGGATATTTTTTGTTCGTTCCGAAAACAAGTTGAAAAACTGGTGGAATGAAGCGTAAAAGACGACTTCTGCGGGAAAGAGAGAAAGAGCTGGGAACCCGCAGTGGGATTCTTCCCCGCGGAAAGCAAGTGTCTGGGGCGCAATGTAACAAACTTGTCTCTATATAAGTTTGATTTTAATTTCCGACGTGCTTATTTTTAAAAAAATGCGTCCATACTGTTCCTAAGATAATCATAAGGGAGTAGATGGATGATGAAAGTTCTACGTATTACAAATGACCATGGATGGACACCTGCTGACTTACGTCAATACGAAAAAACCATTCAAAACGTGAAAATGA
>NZ_JBXDLD010000028.1:0-12204 GCF_056820425.1 Priestia sp. KCTC 13724
AAAAACAGGTGGAGAAAAACATTGCGTTTTTCTCCACCTGTTTTATTTAGAGGGACTTATTAGACAGCCTCTTTAATTTTGCCCTAACTGCTGTACAGTGAACAAATCATAGTAATATCCTTTTTTCTTCATTAGCTCTCCGTGAGAACCCTGTTCAACGACTTTTCCATCCTGAACGAGTACAATTTCATCCACATGTGTGATGGTTGACAAACGGTGCGCCACGATAAACGTCGTTCGTTCCTTCGCAAGCTTTTCAAGGGTTTCTTGAATGTAATGTTCACTTTCTAAGTCCAATGCAGATGTTGCCTCATCAAAAATTAAAATCGGTGGGTTTTTCAAAAATACGCGAGCAATGGAGACGCGCTGCTTTTGCCCACCTGAAAGCTTCATTCCTCTTTCTCCCACTTTCGTATCATAACCGTTGGGCAATTTCATAATGAAGTCATGTGCGTTAGCTGCTTTCGCGGCTGCTACAACGTCTTCATCTGTGGCACCCGGTTTTCCCAATAGAATATTGTTACGAATCGTATCGCTAAATAATACCGTATCCTGCAAAACGATTCCTATTTGATCGCGCAGATTTTTCGTTTGATAGTCTTTTACGTTTACACCATCAATTAAAATTTCCCCGGAAGAGACATCATAAAAGCGTGGAATAAGGCTAATGATAGTTGATTTACCGCCACCACTCATACCTACAAACGCTACCGATTTTCCTTGTTCAACATCCAAGTTAATATCGTGCAGGATATACTCATCTTCTTCATACGCAAATGATACGTTATTAAACTGAACTGCTCCCTTAATCTCTAGAGCGTCTTTCGCATTAGGCGAGTCTACAATGTCATATTGTTCATCAATAAATTCAAACATTCGGTCCATAGAAGCAACGGACTGCGTTAATGTTGTTGATGAGTTTACAAGTCGACGCAGCGGGTTATATAACCGATCAATATAGCCTACAAACGCCACCATAGTACCAATCGATAAATTTTCGTTAATAACTTGATAACCAGCAAACGCAATAACAATTAACGGGGCTAAGTCCGTAATCGTATTCACCACTGCAAATGTCTTAGCATTCCAATTTGTATGATCAATTGCTTTTTGTAAAAAATTACGGTTCTGATCATCGAACTGCGCTTGCTCATGATTTTCAATCGCAAAGCTTCGAATAACTGAAATTCCCTGTACCCGTTCATGTAAATGACCTTGTACTTCAGCTAATGCTTGAGAGCGTACACGAGTTAAATGACGTAGCCTACCATAAAAATATCTAACGGATAAAGCGTATAATGGCAGTAAAATAATAGATACCAATGTTAGTGGCACGTTCATTGTAAACATAATAATAATAGCAATTACTATGGTGAACATATCAAGCCAAACATTCATTAAACCCGTGATTACGAAGTTTTTCGTTTGCTCTACATCGTTAATAACACGCGAGATGATTTCACCTACACGCGTATTAGAATAATAACGAAGGCTGAGCTTTTGAATATGATCAAACAGCTGGTTTCGAATATCATACAATACTTTGCTTGATACCCACTGCGCATAATATTGACGATAATATTCAACTGGAGGGCGTAAAATTAAAAAAACAAAGAAAGAACCACCCATGATCATCAACAACTGCTTTACTTTTTCACTGTCTGATAATGTATCTGAATCAATAACGTCATCAAGTACGTATTTTAACAGCAGTGGAATTAATAGTGGAATTGAAAACTTTACCACACCAATTAAAACTGTTCCAACAATTTGCCACTTATACGGCTTTACAAATTCCATATACCGCCTGATGCTTCCCACTTGTTCTCTCTCCCTTCTTCCTCTAAATGGCTATGCCTATTAAGCCTCTTTTATAATGTAACATTCTGCACACTTTCATATGCGGTTTTTAAGCTCTGGTACTCAACATAAAAAAGCATCATATAGGTCAAATTTCTAGATCCTATAATGACGCTTATATCCGTGCGCTTATGCATGTCGATATGTTAAAAAACGCTCATACCACGTATCGATAAATTCTGGTGCAAACGGTCCTTTACGTTGGCGAATCCAGGTTTTCAAATGCTCAACATGAGTATGTAAAATACGGTCTACCGCTTCTGGGTAGTTCATTTCTTGACGATGTTTTTCGTACTCATCTTCATCTAGAAGCGTATAGGTCATATCTGGGTATACTTTAATATCTAAATCATAATCAATGTACTTCAGCGCTTCTTGGTCATGTGTAAATGGTGAACTAATATTGCAATAATAATAAATACCATCTTCACGAATCATACCAATCACGTTAAACCAATATTGCGAATGGAAATAACAGATGGCTGGCTCTCTTGTAATCCACGTTCTACCGTCTGATTCTGTTACGACCGTGCGATCGTTTCCTCCAATCATCAGGCTACTTGTCGATTTTAAAACCGTCGTCTGATCCCACACACGATGAAGCTTGCCATCGTGCTTATAACTGTGTATTTGAATTGTTTCTCCTTCCATTGGAAATCCCATCTCCACTCCCTACTTTCATTTTGACTATCACAATTACCTCACGTACGCTTTTAAGTAGTCACAGCCTAGTCTTATATGTCATTACTCTTTTAGTTAAAACCATCGATGCTTTTTATCAAAGCGGTAACATATCTGCTTTCTAAACAGTGACCTTCTTTCGTATATACATTGTCCTCTCCTATTTATTATAACGGTTTCTCTTCTATTTTAAAACAAATGTGATGTGGTTCTTCTTGAATAAAAAAGCTGCACCTCTCTTTTTAGCAAGGAAACATCCTTTAAAAAGAGAGGTGCAGCTTTCCTTTAACGAGATACCGGATAGTGGGAATCCTTTTTGTATGAAGAGATAATCTCTTCTGTTTGTACCTCAAAAGTTTGCTGAATTTCTTTTAGCCTTTGCTTCATCACGCTAATTTCTCCGCGGATACAATCCAGCTTTGCTTCTGCCTGTAGTTTAATAAGCTCTTCTTCAATTTGTTGACAGCGTTCAATTTCTGATTGTAAAAACAAAAGTTGGTCCATCGTTTCTAATTGTTGAGACACTAATTTTGTAAATTGCTCCATGTCTTACTCCTCCTTCTAGTAAACAGCTCGTTCACTTCTTTCATTTCAGGTAGGTAACACATTTATAAAGCAGAATCTGTTGAAATTGAAATCAGAACGCTCTTGGGTATAAGTCCACTTTTAACATTCTGTTCTTTCACCTTTAATTCCTTTGACGAGATATGTAAAGTTTCGAGAGCTTTTGTCAAATTAAAAAGCAAAGCCATGATCCTTCATAAGAATCTTGGCTTCGCTTTTACCATTAACCTTGGTATTTACCAGAGTTTTGGTTTTTCTTTGCTTCAGCTTGTGCGTTTTGTTGCTTCACTTGTTGCACATCTGTTTCGCTAGCAAATTCTGCACCGTATTGGTTGTTTGCAGCTTGTGCGTTTTGTTGCTTTACGTTTTGCGCGTTTGTTTTGTTTGGTTGTTTTGCCATTGTAATCACCTCCACAAAAATTAATATGTCCAGGTGATTACGGCGATATACACTCTTTTTTATTTTAGTTTATTACATCAGTAAAGAACGTCCGCCATCTACGATAAGCGTTTGACCACAAATCATATTGGCTTTATCTGACACTAAAAATTGAACCGCATCTACCATATCATTTGGCTCAACCATTCGACCTGTTGGCGTATGTTGACGCGCATCATCTAACAGCTCATTGCGATTTGGGAAATGCTTTAACGCTTCGGTATCAACGGCTCCTCCAGATACAGCATTTACAATGATGTTTTTCGGAGCTAACTCTACCGCAAGATATCGAGTTAATGCTTCAACGGCTGCTTTTGAAACTCCTACCGTTGTATAGTTTTCTAAATAGCGAATCGAGCCCAGTGAACTGATGGTTACAATTTTGCCGCCCCCGACTTTTTCCATTCTTTTTGCCGCTTCTTGCGCACAGAATAAATAACCTTTGCTGTTAATATCCATTGTCCAGTCCCAGTGTGTTTCTTCAAGCTCCATTACAGGACGTAAAACACCAGATGCTGCATTGCTAATAAATACATCCAAGCGCCCGAAAGCTTCGTCAATTTGCTCAAACATCTCTTTGATTTTTTCGACCTTACCGACGTTTGCTTTTACAACCAGCACTTCACGTCCGAGTGCTTTTACTTCTTCTGCTACTTCTAATGCTGCACTTTTGCTACGCGCATAGTTGAGGACGATATTGTATCCGTCCTTTGCAAGTCTTAGTGCAATTTCTTTTCCAATTCCACGACTGCTTCCCGTTACAAGTGCTACTTTTTGTTCCATATTATCTACTCCTTATGTATCGTTCTGTTCATATTGTACTTATATTTCTGTATAAGAAACAAGGGGAGATGAAAAATAAGTCTGCCTAGATTCATTTGCTTACGATGCAAGAATGAGGCTTAATTAATGATAAGAAGGTGATGAAGCATGTACGTAGGTCGTGATATGACTGAATTATCAATGATGGCAAAGACCGAATGGCGAGATAATGAGCTCGCATATTTTCATCATTCCCTTCAGCAAATCATGCCTTATTTAAATACTGAAGGCCAAGGTATTCATCGTCAAATTATAGAAGAAATTGAAAATCGTGGCGGTCTGCATCGAAATGAAGCTGATTACACGCACTCCACCAACGTAATATATGATTAAACACAACAACAAAGAGTTTGGGACATAACAAAATGATTGCTTCTAAAAGACGAACAATAGCTGTTCTCATCTCTTTGGTTTGTCTCAACACATTCGTTCCATTGCACTACGGCCACTCGCTTTCCGCGGGGAGGAACCTGAGCTTCCTCGCTGCGCTGCGGGATCTCCGTTTTCCCTCTCTTTCCCGCAGGAGTCGAGTGTCCTACGCTCCATTCCACCCTGTTTTCACAATCAACCAAAAAACCTGAACGATTAAAAGTTATGAACTCTCAATCGTTCAGGTATAGTAGAGGCTGAACTACTTATGTCTCAGTCTCTTTTCATTAAGTAATTTTATGGTATTCCTTTAGAATTTTTTGATGAGACACCGGAAACGCATATTCTTCTATTTCTTTAACCGATACTAACTTTAAATCATCTCGGTTAGCAATATTGCCCGTGAGTACCCCTTTATACACGTTAATGTTCCACACAATGTGGGAGAACACGTGCTGAATGACTGTAAAAGGAGGGTCTAGCACCACTTCTGTATCATAATCGGCTTCAACAAAGGATGTAAGCTGAGTTTGCTCTGTCCCAATGGTAAAATCCACTTCTACATTTGGAAATTCCCACAGGTTTGCAAGTAAACCTTTATTGGGACGCTTGTGAATGAGGAAATTACCTTGTTCATCTGTAACAACAGCCGCTGCGATTTGAACAGCTCTTGGTGGTTTTTTCTTTGACTTAACCGGTAACTCCTGCTGAACACCCTGCTCAAACGCTCGACAATGCTCACGCACAGGGCACAGAAGACAGGATGGAGAAGTTGGGGTACATACAATGGCGCCTAATTCCATTAGGCCTTGATTAAAAAACGACGGGCTGTCTTTTGAAATGATTTCATGAACAACCTCTTCAAAAACCTTGCGAGTCTTTGGCTTTGCAATATCGTCCCAAATTGATAAAATACGGGACAATACTCGCATGACGTTCCCATCAACAGCTGGCTGAGGTACCCCGTATGCAATACTAAGGATGGCTCCAGTCGTATATGGTCCTACTCCTTTTAACTTTGAGATTTCATCTGGCGTGTGGGGAACTTTGCCACCGTATTGTTCGTGCACTTCGCGAACAGCTGCTTGTAAATTTCGCGCTCGTGAATAATAGCCTAGCCCTTCCCATGCTTTTAATACGTCGTCTTCAGGCGCATAGGCTAAGTCTACAATCGTTGGGAATTTCTCAATAAAATTATTAAAGTATGGAATGACTGTATCAACTCGCGTTTGTTGTAGCATAATTTCAGACACCCATACTTTATAGGGATCTTGATCTTGTCGCCATGGTAAAATGCGCTGTTCTGTCTCAAACCATGAGATAAGATCGTGCTGAAATTGTTCTATTTGAAAATCTTTGACAATATCTTTACTTTGTTTCACGTTATATCCTCCGAGTTATGAGCTATATATATACAATGTATTGGTATTGAAATATTGTTCTGTTTCTATTCATGTTATACTCTAAACACACTTGCTTCTATCTGAAAAGTAAGGTTAAGCAAATAAGGAGGTTGCTTTAATGGATACTGGTACACATATTGCAATGGGAATCGCCATCGGTGCACTTGCTACTTTAGATCCTGTTGTCGCGGCAAGCAGTGTCACCACAGAAGCCGTAATGATTGGCGTTATTGCCGGTTCATTAGTACCTGATTTAGATACGATTTTAAAACTTAAAAATAATGCTCACTACATTCGAAATCATCGCGGAATCACGCATTCAATTCCAGCAGTGGCGCTTTGGCCCTTGCTTATTATTGTAATTGTTTCGCTGTTTTTTCCAAACGCTAATTTATTCCACTTATGGATTTGGACTTTTGCTGCCGTTATCATTCACGTTTTTGTTGATGTGTTTAATGCTTACGGCACACAAGCCTTAAGGCCATTTACTGATAAATGGATTGCGCTCGGTGTTATTAATACATTTGACTACTTTATCTTTGCTGTCCATGTTGTTGCCATCTTAATTTGGTTCTTAGGAATGAGTCCTGGCCCAACCTTTATTACCATGTACAGTATTATTGCTTTGTACTATGTATGGCGCTTTTACATGAGACACCAAATTGCAAAGAAAATACGCCAGAAGTTTCCGGACGTGGTAAAAATGAATATTTCACCAACGATTCGCTTTACACACTGGCACCTAGCCATCACAACCAAAGAAAACTTCCACGTTGGGCGCGCAGTTGGCCAGAAAATCTTTATTTACGATACATTTAAAAAGATTCCTATTCCTGAGTCTGACATAATTGATGTTGCTAAACGTGATGAAAACCTGGCTGCATTCTTATCTTTTTCCCCAATTTATCGTTGGGAAGTTGATGAATACAGCGATCATATTGAAGTTCGCTTCATTGACCTTCGCTATCGTAGCAAAGATTATTACCCGTTTGTAGCAGTGGTTCAGCTTGATTATGATTTGAATATTATTTGTTCGTATACAGGATGGATTTTTAGTGAGAAAAAGCTTCGTAAAAAGCTCGACTATCTTCCTCACTAAGCGATTTGAGCACCTAAAGAGGCTGGGACATAAGTAATTCAGCCAATGATAAACTTGAACGATTGAGAGTTTCTCACTTTTAATCGTTCAGGTTTTTTGGTTGATTGTGAAAACAATGTTGGAAACAGGGTGGAATGGAGCGTAGGACACTCGACTCCTGCGGGAAAGAGAGGGAAAACTGAGATCCCGCAGCGCAGCGAGGAAGCTCAGGTTCCTCCCCGCGGAAAGCGAGTGGCTGTAGCGCAATGGAACGAACGTGTTCAGACAAACCAAAAAGATTGGAACAGCTATTGTTCGTCTCTTAGAAGCCATCATTTTGTTATGTCCCAAACTCTTTTCATTTGTAAATTAATGCTTTAAATAATCATCGTTATTTAATAAGTGCTTATATTTTGGGTTTTTGACCGCCACTTCATGAAGCTTATCCCCATAGTGGTTAATGTACATTTTTACAACTTGCTCTGCAGCTTCTTTTCCCTTGTATTCATAGCCTGCTTTTGCATACGTTGACTCGAAATCTTCCCAAAATAGCTCCACCCACGTTCTTGCTTGTGCATAAGAAAGTGTATCATTTTTTGCAAGTAATTGATTTGTGAGTCTTTCAAAAATATCTTCCATATAAACACCTCTATTACCAAATTATTTATGAGTAAACGATTGGTTTCGACTTACACTAAGTCAAGGGGAGTATAGCTTTCCCTGACTTACTATATCATACACACAACAAATTCTTTTGTAAAAGGGGCAGTCTTGAATGCGTAATAAAGAAAAAAACTTTCCAAATCAATCAAACAACAAACTAGAAGGTGAGCCACGCGCTAAAGCTGAATTCGCTTCAAAACGCGCTGATGGAACAATTAACACAAACCCACAGGAGCGTATGCACGCATCTAACCAACGTACAGACGGCTAACAAAATAAAAGCACGAATTGATCGCCGTCAATTCGTGCTTTGTTTTATGAATCGCTCTTAAGCATTGAGATTGGTAGTGCTTCTTCTTTCTCAGAGGCTCCTAAACGAAACCCCCAAGCAAACACTCCATTCATGTAATCAATTTTAAAATATTGACCTGGAGCTCCTTCAATTTCATATACTTCACCAGGTTTGTATGAAGATGGATCCAACAAGTACGACTTAGCCATCACAATTTTTCTTTCTAATACGGCATACTCGTTAATCATCCCTAATTGCTCAGCTTTTCGTGCTTTATCATTTAGCACGCTAATCTCTTGCTGAATCTCATACGTACTCATTTCACTATACCTTTTGTCTGACACGATGTTTCCCCCTTTTGTTCCTTTCTTTTTATTATAACAAAAGGTATAACTAAAAGGAGAGCAATATAAGGAGGCGCTTACATGAAAACAATATTAATTACGGGCGGAGCAACGGGTCTTGGCAACGAGCTTGCTAAGCTATATGTACAAAATGGCGATCAAGTCATTTTATTAGGCAGAAATGAAGAAAGACTGAATAAAGCACAAGAAGAGTTAGGTACAAGCTGCATTGCCACCGTTTCAGCGGACTTGACTAATTACCAAGAACTTACACAAAAAATGGATAATCTTTTGTCTTTTCACTCCGTTGACGTGTTAGTTAACAACGCAGGTATGGGACATTTTGGACCACTTACAAGCTACACAAAAGAGATAATTGATGAGGTCATTGATACCAATGTTAAAGGAACAATTTACCTCACACAAGCCCTGCTACCTCATCTACAAACACGTGAGCAAGCCTCTATCTTAACCATCATCTCAACTGCTGGGCTGCGCGGAAAGAAAAACGAATCCGTTTATGTCGCAAGTAAATTTGCGCTCAGAGGATTTGTTGAAAGTTTAAAAGTAGAATGTGAGCACACTTCTGTTTCATGCACTGCTGCTTATATGGGCGGAATGGATACGCCTTTTTGGGACAACAGCGATCATATCGCGGATAAAAGCCGCTTAAAGCATCCAAGTGAAGTAGCTAGCATTATTTTCAACCAGCGTATGACAAAGAAAGACATTATGATGTAACATACACAAAAGCCTTGCTGACAGCAAGGCTTTATTCTTCTTCCAAGGATGAAATAAACGCTTCAATTTGATCAATTGAAAAGCCTTTTCGATAGAGGTTCTGCTTCATTTTTTGCTCATACTCCCAGCCGCTATACTTCGCGTATTTCCTATGAGCCTTCATGCCTTGTTGTGTAAGAGCTTGCCATTCTTCATCACTATTTTTTTCAACATCCACGTGCTGCATGGCTTCGTTAATAATGCTAAAAGAATAGCCTTTGTTCACTAAAAACTGCTCAATCTTTTGCTTCATGACGATTTCTGAGTACTTTTTATATTTCCCCTTTAGCTTTGCAATGAGCTTCATTACTGTTTCAATTTGCTCTTCTTTTGAGAAATGTTCAAGCGTAGACTGAACGATGTCTGGTTTAATCCCTTTTTCTTGAAGCTCTCGTTTAATAACGCTCGGCCCTTTTGACGTAGTGTTAACCTGCGTAAGCACGTAGGCTTTGGCAAACTCTTCATCATTTAAATACCTGTGAGAATCTAACCTTTGAATCACCTGCTGAACAATCATATCTCCTACTTCTTTTTTCTTTAAATAATCTCTTACTTCTTTTTCAGAGCGCATTCGATATGAGAGATAGGTTACCGCTAAGTTATAAGCTTTTTTTTCCTCATCTGCAAATTGAATTTCCGCTAGTTCAAACTCATCCAACACTCGTCCTTTTTTCAAGTCATACTGAATGAGAACATTGGCATCAACACCAAAAGCAAATTCTTCGCCTTTTCCTTGATCTATATAAACATTAAATCTCTCTGCGCTATTCTTTTGCGTTGTAATTTTCGTAATAACCGTCATTTTTTCACCTCATCCAATTCAACAAAAAAATTCTTCTTGGCTCATCATATCACACTGAACCAAGAAGAACGTATCCGTTGCTTTCAAATTAAGATGCTACGGTTGCTTTTAATAATTTCCGCATATCGATATGCACTATCTTTCCAAATTCGCTCTTGAGAATCAAAATCTACATAGAGGATTCCAAAGCGTTTATCGTAACCAAAGCTCCACTCAAAGTTATCCATTAATGACCATAAATAATAGCCTTCAATACCCATTCCTTCTTCATTGAGTTCATGTACAGCCTGTAAATGTTGCTCCACGTACTCTACACGACCTGCATCATGAACGCGGCCATTTTCAACAATATCATCAAACGCTGCTTAAATAAACAGCTTGATTGCTTTTGCCTTTCCAGATCCGGGTGTTTTAATCGAAACCTTAGTCTCTAACGATTGACTTTGCTTACTTTTATTCACCACAGGTCGTTCTATCATTGTTTACACCTGCTTTTCCTTTTTATTTTGGTTACCGTACATTCCTTTGAAGACAAAAATAGAGAAAATAACGGTAATGATAAATAATCCGTAGGCAACTGCTGATGCGTAGCCGTAGTTGTTGTATTTAAATGCTTGGTTATATAGATATAGCACCATCGTATTTAAAGCTCCATCTGGAGAACCAACGCCATCCGTTAACAACATTGGTAAATCAAATAACTGCAGGCCGCCAATAAGAGACGTAATCATGATATACAGTAAAATTGGCTTTAATAATGGCAGCGTAATTTTCGTAAACGTTTGCCAGCGGTTAGCTCCATCAATTAGAGCAGCTTCGTAGTAATCTCTTGAAATACCAGAAACCCCAGCCATAACGACGATAAATGAATGACCAAATTCGTAAATCGACGCCCTTATCGACTGACAAGCTCAACTGGAATGACGTTGGATGAGATCACTTTTTTCTTGTGAGTGATTTGTTCAATTAAAATTTGTGCAGCTTGATTTCCCATTAAATCCGTATCTTGCCTAATCGTTGTCAACTTCGGGGTAATATACTGTACCATGTCAATATCATCAAATCCAATAATTGAGATATCTTCCGGCACTCGAAGCCCTCGCTCTTTTATCGCTTCAATTGCACCAATCGCCATATGGTCACCAGCTGTAAATACTGCGGTTGGCTGAACCTCTAAATCTAAAAGCTTATTCATTGCTAGCTTTCCTTCTTCAATTGAAAAGAAGCCACCGTCTACAAGATAACCGTCTCGAATTGATAAGCCTATTTCTTGCATTCCCTTCTGGTACCCTTTTGCTCTCGCTTCTCCAACAGCATTTATAAAACTGCCTGCAATATGAGCAATTCTTTCATGACCGAGTGAATGTAAATGTTGAACAGCTAGCTTTCCTCCTTCCACATTATCAGAATAAACCGTACTGCACGGAGCTTCCATCATATCAATGACAACAATGGGAAGCTTGCTGTTAATTAAATCTTGAATTTGAGAGTCATCAGCACGCGAACAAAATACAATAACTCCGTCTACGCCTCGGTACATAAAATGTTCCAAATAACTAACATCACGATTGCGTAAATTTCGCGAAGCAAAGATGAGATCGTACCCTTCACGCTCGGCATGTTTCCTAAAACTTTCAATCACAGCGTTAAAAAATGGATGCTTCATACCAACGCCGTTTTCTTCAGCAAACACAACGCCAATCATGTGGGACTTCTTTGTAGAAAGTGATTGAGCATTGGAGTTAGGCAAATAGCCCATCTCAGCCGCGGCCCCTAAAATTTCTTGCTTCGTTTTTTCACTAACGTCTGAATAGTTATTTAAAGCTTTTGATACAGTTGTACTTGAAAAACCCGTTTTCTTTGCAACATCATAAATTGTAACCATTGTTTTCTCCTCTGTTACGAAAGCACTTTCGATAGCGTCGTTATAACGCATTCATTTTATATAGACAATACTTATTTTAAAATTTTCATTATATGATCTAACAAAAAGAAATGTTTTTTTCGATAAAAAAAGGGTTTTATAACTATAAGTACTCATGCGTGTTGATTAACCAATAAAATCCAAAAAAAGCATACAAAAAAGGGCACCTATCTTGTAGAATGT
>NZ_JBXDLD010000029.1:0-20574 GCF_056820425.1 Priestia sp. KCTC 13724
CCTAAAATAATAAAATTGAAGATTTTGAGTCTTTTTAATAGTTAATTTAAATTAATGCAACACTAGTGATAGAATGTAATAAAATAAAAGAGAGTGTGTCAGTAGAAAAAGGCTTTGGTATCAAAGTATAAAGGGGAAATGACGATGAATAAACCATCCTTTCATGAATTTGCCTATACTCCTCAGCAAGAATGGATACAAGAAGTAAAAAAAGCGCTAAAAGATGACCCTCATCTATATGAAAAAGAAACGTTTGAGAACATTTTTTTGAAAACGCTTTACCGAAAAAATGACGTGCAAGATTTACCACATTTAAAAGACGAAGAGTTTTACTTGTTCGTAAGAGGAATAGACTCACATTTCGTATCAAATGAATGGAATATTGCACAACGAATAAATGTAGCCGTTCCAAAGAAAGCGAATCAAATGATAAAGGAAGCATTAGATAACGGACAAACGTCATTGGCTATTGAGTTAAATCCTATATCAATTAAAGGAAAGAATCCGTTAACAGTTCCTTTTACTGAATTAAAAAGCGGCGTTTTGCTCTCTAACTATGCAGATCTATGTGCGCTTTTTAAGGACATTCAGTTACCTGAAGTACCTCTTTTTATTCCTTCTGGATATACGGCACTGCCGTTGATTGAATCCATCGATACGTACTGTCAACAGGAAGGGATCACATTATCACAAGTAGCTGGAGTGGTTGGAATGGATCCGCTCGGCTCATTAGCTGAACACGCTCATTCACCAATTCCAATCACTGATTTGTATCATGACATGGCAAACGCAATTGCTTTTGTACAAGAAAAGAAAAGTTCGCTAAAGACGGTACTTATTGATACAAAACCGTATCACATGAGCGGGGCAACAGCCGTTCAAGAGTTAGCATATGCACTTTCAACAGCCGTACAATATACGGATGAATGTTTAAGACGCAATATTCCTTTACATCATGTATTACCTCATCTGGCATTTTCATTCTCAACAAGCTCACAGCTTTTTATGGAAGTTTCAAAACTACGTGCATTTCGCTTACTGTGGCTTCAGGCCGTTCGAGCATTTTCACAGACTATAGACGTACCGCTTCCTTTCATCCATGTAAATACATCCATCCATACGCTTTCATCTCAAGACTTACATACGAATATTTTACGAGGAACACTGCAAGCATTTGCTGGAATTATTGGCGGAGCAAATAGCCTCCATGTTTATCCATATGATGCTATATCAAAGCAGTCAACAGAATTATCCAATCGACTCGCACGAAATACGCAGCTAATGCTTCGAGAAGAATCACAATTAGGCAGAGTCATAGACCCGGCAGGAGGCTCATGGTACATCGAATCCTACACGCATGAGCTTGCAGAAAAAGCTTGGAAGCTGTTTCAGAAAATAGAATCTAAAGGCGGTATGGAAGCATGTCTAGAGTCAGGTTGGATTCAATGTGAGCTTCAACATGTAAGTGAAGAGAAAAGAGAACAGATACATAGCAGAAATGAAAGAATGGTAGGAATTACGCATTATGTATCTCCAAGTAAAACTACTTATGAAGAAGATAACGTTGCAAACAAAGACTACTACGAATATCAATTGCAATTAAGAAATGAATTGACGGCAACTTCTCTATTGGTGAATGCGCATGAAGAACAATCCCCTTCTCAAGCAATTCTCTTTTTGAATCAGTGGAGAAAAAGCGAAGCGTTTGAACAGATGCGTGAAAGAACCAAAGGATTGACTATTGGTTGCATTGAATTATCAGAAAGTAAATTGGTTAAGCAACAAAAAGAGTTTGCTTATGATTTTTTCCAGTCTGGTGGATTTCAATGTGAAACTTTTTCACCGTTATATCATGACCTGGATACCATTGAATGGTTGAAAAAGCGTCCTTGTCATGCATACGTAGTATGTGGTGAACCTGAACAAGTAAAAGATATGCTTGCCTTCCTTAATGGGTATAAGCAAGAAAAGCTTTACGTATTTGTTGTAGCAAAATCAGAGGTAGACGGAGCTGCGGAATTCATTAATGAAAATGTGAATGCAATTAATTGTTTTGCGCAATTAGTACGCTGGATTGAGGTGAATCAACATGTATAAAAAACCACAATTTGAAAATATTGATTTTGGCGCTGTTACGCAACCGAAAGCTGTGGAGAGTAAGCAGCATACTGTAGAATCTTTTCAAACAAATGAACAAATTTTTGTGAAATCTCTATATACAGAAAAAGATTATAAAGGCATTGAATTTCTTGATTTTACACCAGGAAAACCACCATATCTAAGAGGACCTTACGCGACGATGTACGTGAAAAAACCATGGACAATTCGTCAGTACGCAGGGTTTTCAACAGCAGAAGAAAGCAATGCCTTTTATCGCAGAAATTTAGCTGCAGGGCAGAAAGGATTGTCTGTTGCTTTTGATTTAGCAACACATCGAGGGTATGACTCTAATCACCCTCGCGTGGTTGGTGACGTAGGAAAAGCGGGGGTAGCAATTGATTCAATCTTAGACATGAAAAAGCTTTTTGATGGTATTCCTCTGGATAAAATGTCGGTTTCAATGACGATGAATGGTGCTGTATTACCAATCATGGCTTTTTATATCGTGACTGCTGAAGAACAAGGTGTGCAAAAGGAGCAGCTAGCCGGTACCATTCAAAATGATATTTTAAAAGAATACATGGTACGTAATACGTATATTTATCCTCCAGATATGTCGATGAGAATTATTGCAGATATTTTCAAGTATACGTCTGAGCATATGCCCAAATTTAATAGCATCAGTATTTCAGGCTATCACATGCAAGAAGCGGGAGCACCAGCTGACCTGGAGCTAGCTTATACGCTAGCAGACGGATTAGAGTATGTTCGAACCGGAATAAAATCTGGTATTTCAGTCGATGCCTTTGCACCACGCCTATCATTTTTTTGGGCGGTTGGAATGAACTACTTTATGGAAGTAGCAAAAATGAGAGCCGGTAGATTGCTATGGGCTAAGCTAATGAAACAGTTTAATCCAACAAATCCCAAGTCGTTAGCTTTGCGTACGCACTCGCAAACGTCTGGCTGGAGCTTAACGGAGCAAGATCCGTTCAATAACGTAGTGCGTACATGTGTGGAAGCACTGGCAGCAGTTTCAGGGCACACGCAGTCACTGCATACGAATGCATTGGATGAAGCAATTGCGCTACCAACGGATTTTTCAGCAAGAATTGCACGTAATACACAGTTATATTTACAAGATGAAACGTCTATTTGTTCTGTTATTGACCCGTTGGGAGGGGCTTATTATATTGAATCACTAACGAATGAGCTCGTTCATAAAGCTTGGGGTCATTTAGAAGAGATTGAATCACTTGGTGGTATGGCAAAAGCAATTGAAACTGGGGTTCCGAAAATGAAAATTGAAGAAGCTGCTGCCAGAAGGCAAGCTAGAATTGATTCAAAAGCCGAAATTATTGTTGGTGTGAATGCATTTAAAGCGAACGAAGAAGAAGAGTTAGAGATTTTAGATATTGATAATCAAGCAGTGCTAACAGCGCAGGTAGAAAGATTAAAAGAACTGAAGAATCAGCGCGATGACAAGCAGGTGGAAAAAACTTTACGTGATTTAACGCATGCTGCTGAAACAGGAAAGGGAAATTTATTAGAGTTAGCGGTTGAAGCTGCCAGAGCAAGAGCAACGCTAGGCGAAATATCACTTGCTCTTGAAAAAATATCTGGTAGGCATCAAGCGGTTACACGTTCAATAAAAGGTGTTTATCAAGCAGAATTTGAAGGAGCAGAGCTTATTGATAAAGTGCGCCAGTTAACAGATGACTTCTTAGAAGAAGAGGGAAGAAGACCAAGAATCCTAGTTGCCAAAATGGGTCAGGACGGTCATGATCGCGGAGCAAAAGTCATTTCTACAGCATTTGCGGATCTAGGCTTTGATGTGGATGTTGGTCCGCTTTTTCAAACGCCTGAAGAAACTGCTGTGCAAGCAATTGAAAATGATGTTCACGTCGTAGGGTTTAGCTCGCTTGCTGCTGGACATAAAACGCTACTTCCACAGCTTGTTGAGCAGCTGCGTTTACACGGTAGAGAAGATATTTTAGTCATTGTTGGAGGAGTTATTCCAAAGCAAGATTATCCTTTTTTAGAAGCAAGCGGAGCAGCAGCTATTTTCGGTCCAGGTACGGTCATTCCAAAAGCAGCTATCCACGTGTTAGATAAGATTAAAGAAAAGCTAGCGGTGGATGAGTAATTATATGACCAAATTAAAAACAGTGTCTCAGTATAAAGAAGGGCTTTTAGGAAAAAACCGAGCTGCTTTAGCACAAGCTATTACCTTAATTGAAAGTCAGGCTGCTAAGCATAAACACCTGGCTCAACAGTTAATGAAAGAAATTTATTCGCATACTGGAAAATCGATTCGGATTGGATTTACAGGTGTACCAGGAGCAGGGAAAAGTACGTTAATTAATGCATTTGGAACTTATTTATGTGATCAAGGATACCGAATAGCAGTACTTGCGATTGATCCAAGCAGTACGGTATCTGGTGGAAGTATCTTAGGTGATAAAACGCGAATGGAGCAGCTTGCTAAGCATCCAAGAGCTTTTGTTCGACCGTCTCCTTCGCAAGGAACATTAGGTGGGGTTCATCGCAAGACGAGAGAAGCTGTTCTTTTATGCGAAGCAGCGGGATATGACGTCATTTTTATAGAAACGATGGGCGTGGGGCAAGGTGAAGGAATCGTTAAGCAAATGGTTGATGTCTTTGTTCTTCTTGTTTTAACAGGTGCAGGAGATGAGCTTCAAGGAATTAAAAAAGGAATCTTAGAGCTAGCCGACTTGATTTGTGTAAATAAAGCGGATGGAGATAATCGACAAAAAGCAGTACTGACGAAAAGAGAGTATGAGTCCGTTATTTCATTTCTATATGCTCATTCATCTAGTTGGCAGCCAAGGGTATTAACAACATCTGTTTACCAGACAGGTGATTTGATTAGCTTATGGAATCACATCTTGGATTACAAGAGCTGGCTAATACAAAATGAACGATTTGAGCAAAAGCGAGGTCTTCAACTTTCTTCATGGCTACAGTCGAGAATTGCTGATTATCTGTACGAGTCTTTTTATGGTAAGCAAGAGCTACGTGATACGCTAAAAGATGTTGAGCAACGTATGCAAAAAGGAGACATAACAATGGAGGAAGCATTTGAGACAATAATTCATCAGTATAAACAAGTAAACCAACCGATAAAGTAACAATAATTTTTTCGTAAACATAAGCCAAAGAAATCGCGTTTTAAGTCATGGTTTGCTATGATAAAAGTAGCTAACTAAAGGAGGTAAAAAGATGAACATCGATTTTAATTTATTTATGAATGATGTTGTTCGCCAAGCGCGTCAAGAGATTGAAGCTGCAGGTTACACGCAATTAACGACGGCTGAAGATGTAGAGGAAGCGTTTCAAAAGCCCGGTACAACATTAGTAATGGTTAACTCAGTTTGTGGATGTGCAGGAGGGATTGCTAGACCAGCAGCTGCTCATTCCGTTCATTACGATAAGCGCCCAACGAATCTAGTTACGGTATTCGCTGGCCAAGATAAAGAAGCAACGGCTCGCGCTAGAGAATATTTTGAAGGCTACCCACCATCTTCACCATCATTTGCATTATTAAAAGATGGTAAAATTATGACAATGGTAGAGCGTCATGAAATTGAAGGACATGAGCCAATGTCAGTTGTAACAAAACTTCAAGAAGCGTTTGATCAATACTGTGAAGAAGTATAAATAAAAGAGGCTGGGACATAAGTAGTTCAGTCCTTACTATACCTGAACGATTGAGAGTTCATAACTTTTAATCGTTCAGGTTTTTTGTTGATTGTGAAAACAATGTTGGAAACAGGGTGGAATGGAGCGTAGGACACTCGACTCCTGCGGGAAAGAGAGGGAAAACTGAGATCCCGCAGCGCAGCGAGGAAGCTCAGGTTCCTCCCCGCGGAAAGCGAGTGGCCGTAGCGCAATGGAACGAATGTGTTCAGACAAACCAAAGAGATGGGAACAGCTGGTGTTCGTCTTTTAGAAGCCATCATTTTGTTATGTCCCAAACTTTTTATTTTTGGTAAAAATATTTGTAATATCAATTTTTTATACATGATTCACATAGTTATGGAAAATGGTGGATAGGTATTTTCATATAGTTAAATCTATATTTAAAAAAAGTGTTGCATAAATATAAATACGTGTTAAAATACAGTTACATGAATATATATTTATTTTTTTACAATGACTTGCAATAAGGAAAAACTTATTTCATAATATTATTAATTTTAAGAAAATATTAAAATTGGGGGAAACGTGACATGAAAATGAAAAAATGGCTATCAGTAACAGTTATAGGGTTGTTAACAGCGGGAGCATTAGCTGCTTGTGGTGCTGGTGAAGGTGCTTCAAATGGAGGCGGAGGCAGTGAGGATGCAAAAGTTTTAAAAATGGGAACTTCAGCTGATTATCCACCGTTTGAGTATATTGATACAGCAAAAGGTGACAGCGAGCCGGTCGGTTTCGATATTGATTTAGCAAAAGCAATTGGTAAAGAGCTAGGTTATGAAGTACAAGTTGTCGATATGGAGTTCGGTAGCTTAATTCCATCTTTACAGTCTAAAAAAGTGGACTTTGTTTTAGCAGGAATGACGCCGACGGAAGAGCGTAAAAAGAACATAGACTTCTCTGATGTATATTACGAGGCGAAAAATGTACTTGTATCTAAAAAGGACGAGCCGATTAATAGCATTGAAGAGCTGAACGGAAAAACAGTAGGTGTTCAAACAGCATCTATTCAAGAAGATGAAGCAAAAACATTATCAGAAGAAGTAGACATTAAAATTGAAAGTCGCGATCGTATTCCACAATTGATTCAAGAAATGAAGTCAAATCGTATTGATGTAGCAATCATTGAGGATACAGTAGCAAAAGGCTATGTAGCAAAAGATGATACGTTACAACTTGTAGAAACAGGAAGAGAAGACTCTAACAAAGGTTCTGCCATTGCATTTCCTAAAGACAGCAAGCTAACGGATGAGTTTAATAAAGAACTACAAGAAATGAAAGAAAGCGGAGAGTTAGAAGAGCTAATCGTTAAATGGTTTGATAGTAAAGAATAAGAGACAATGAACGGAGAGGAAGGAAAACAGGCATGAATTTGGACTTTTCACAAATCGTGCCTTCAATCCCTTATATTTTAAAAGGGATAGGGGTGACGATTCAAATAGTTTTAGCTTCAGCCATTGTCGGTTTTGTACTAGGGACAATCTTATCTCTATTTAAAATTAGTCGTTCAAAACCGCTCATTTGGTTAGCTGATCTTTATACATCAATCTTTCGTGGTACGCCGCTCGTACTGCAATTATTGCTTATTTATTTTGGGTTACCACAAATTTTAGGTTTTGATATTGCGCCATTTCCTGCTGCAGTTGCTGCATTCGGATTAAACTCAGCTGCATATATCTCTGAAATTATTCGTGCTGGTATTTTAGCAGTCGATAAAGGACAACGTGAAGCTGCTCTTGCTTTAGGAATTCCATATCGTAAAATGATGGGCCAAGTCATTATGCCTCAAGCTTTAAAAAACATTTTACCAGCTTTAATGAATGAGTTTATTACGCTTACGAAAGAATCAGCACTTGTAACGGTTATCGGTGCGCTTGATATTATGAGACGTGCATATATCGTTGGAGGAGAAAAGTTTGCGTATTTTGAACCTCTGTTATTTGCAGGATTAATTTATTACATCATGGTAATGGGCTTAACGCTCCTTGGTAAAGTGATCGAGAGGAGAATGAGAAAAGGTGATTAAAATTGAAAACTTACACAAGTCCTTTGGCCAAAATGAAGTTCTAAAAGGCATTTCAACAGTTATTAAAGAAAAAGAAGTAGTCGCCGTAATCGGTCCATCAGGTTCCGGGAAATCAACGTTTTTGCGCTGTATGAATTTACTTGAACAGCCAACTAGTGGAGCCATTACAATAGCTGATCAAGAAATTACAAATGCGAAGACAAACATTATAAACGTGCGACAAAATGTCGGGATGGTATTTCAGCACTTTCATCTGTTTCCTCATATGACGGTGCTTGAAAACTTAACATACGCGCCTACTACAGTTAAAGGAATCTCAAAAGAAGAGGCGAAGAGCAAAGGAATGGAACTACTAACTAAAGTCGGACTAGCTGAAAAAGCAAACGAGTATCCAAGTCGACTTTCAGGAGGTCAAAAGCAGCGTGTTGCTATTGCTCGTGCTCTTGCGATGGAACCAGAAATTATGCTTTTTGATGAACCAACATCTGCTTTAGACCCAGAGATGGTAAAAGAAGTATTAGATGTAATGAAATCACTAACTGAAACGGGTATGACAATGGTTATCGTTACGCATGAAATGGGCTTTGCGCGCGAAGTAGCAGATCGTGTTTTATTCTTAGATGGCGGCCGCCTAGTGGAAGATTCACCTCCGGCTGAGTTTTTTACAGCACCTAAAAGTAAGCGTGCGAAGGATTTTCTTGAAAAAATCTTATAATAATCAAAAAGAGACTGAGATATAAGTAGTTCAGCCTCTACTATACCTGAATGATTGAGAGTTCATAACTTTTAATCGTTCAGGTTTTTTGTTGATTGTGAAAACAATGTTGGAAACAGGGTGGAATGAAGCGTAGGACACTCGACTCCTGCGGGAAAGCGAGTGACCGTAGCGCAATGGAACAAACGTGTGGAGACAAATCAAAGAGATGGGAACAGCTAGTGTTCGTCTTTTAGAAGCAATCGTTTTGTTATGTCCCAAACTCTTTTTTTAATTTATAAATAGCGAGAAGCATTGCGTAATTGAATGAAACATGTTAATAAATAATAGTGTTATGAATAACTTATAAAAAAGGAACTGTTTAGGAGCTTTGACGATATGAAGTATAAAATTGGTTATCGAACCTTTAAAACAGCCGTAGGTACTGCACTCGCAATTAGCATTGCACAGCTCATCGGCCTTGAGTTTTTCCCATCAGCAGGAATTATTACAATCTTATGTATACAAAATTCACAGAAAAAATCGTTGCAAAGTGCGTTTGATCGCTTTGTAGCTTGTTCGATTTCAATTTTATTTTCATTTATTTTCTTTGAAGGAATTGCTTATCATCCAGCGGTCATCGGATTGATGCTGCTATTTTTTATTCCGTTAACCGTTATTTTAAAGGTCAACGGAGGAATTGTAACAAGTTCAGTTATTTTACTGCACATTTACTCCATTGAAAATATGACGTGGCAAATTGTTTTCAATGAATTAGGGCTCATTGTGGTTGGTATTGGCGTAGCGCTTCTTGTGAATTTATACATGCCAAGCTTAGACAAAGAGCTTCGTCAGTATCAGCAGGACATTGAAGAGAATTTTCATATCATTCTTAAAGAAATGGCGCTTTATTTAAGAAGAAACGAAAGCACTTGGTCTGGCAAAGAAATTGCCGATACAGCAGTGCTCTTAGAAAAAGCTAAAAGTCTAGCTTTCCGTGATGTTGAAAACCATTTTGTACGTTCAGAAAATTATTATTATCGATACTTTAAAATTCGTGAAAAACAATTAGAAATTCTAGAACGTACTCTTCCTCTTCTTACATCAATTGACCTTGTGGTTGAACAAAGATATATGATTGCTGATTTTATTGAAGAATTAAGCTTTTCTATTCATCCGGGTAACACAGCAAAGCTTTTTTTATTAAAGCTGGAGCAGCTCAAGGAATCTTTTCAATGCATGGAGCTACCTAAGTCTCGTGAAGAATTCGAAGCACGAGCAAATCTGTTACACTTTGTAAAGGAAATAGAGCAATATTTAATTATTAAACAAAGCTTAAAAATTACGTAAACAATATGCATGTTGTAGCAACCCCTTACGAACAATAAGAAAAAGCGTAAGGGGTTGAATTGTATGCACGTCATGTTTCTTATTTTAGTACTTGTATCACCAATTTGGCCGCTGGGAGCAAATCCTTTACCAGCTGACCCTTTTATTATTGTAAATAAACAGACAAATGAATTAGCATATATTGAACACGGCAAGGTAGAGAATGTTATTAAAGTGGGTTCGGGAAGAACAAAAGATTTAACACCAGAAGGCGAGTTCACTATCACAGTTAAAGCAGCAAACCCTTATTATCGAAAAGATAAGATAGAAGGGGGAGACCCTACTAATCCACTTGGGTTGAGGTGGATTGGATTTGATGCAAAAGACACAGATGGGCGAATTTATGGAATTCATGGTACAAACCAGCCAAACTCTATCGGCAAGTATGTTTCTAATGGGTGCATAAGGCTTCGAAATGAACGCGTTGTTGAGCTTTATGAAAAGGTTCCTCTTGGAACAAAAGTATGGATTGTGACCAGTGGAAAATCCTTTGAAGATCTAGCGAAGGAAAAAGGAATAGTAGTGCAATAAAAGGTAGGTGATTCATCACCTACCTTTTATTATAGCCACATTGTAATGCCAGCAAGAACAGTTGTGATTATCATCGTTCCCAGCATTAAATAGACCACAATTTTTTGCCATTTTTTATTCGACATAAAAGAGTAGCTCCTCTCACAACCTTTTTTTCTATTTTACATGTAGCAGGGAAATGGGACAAGCAACTTCTTTATTCGCTTTCGTTTTAAGAAGGAGAATGAAGATTCATTCAAGAATATGTCTAAATGAAAACGCTTTTTTAGGGGGTGGGAATATGAATAAAATTGATCATATTGGCATCGCTGTTCACTCTATTGATAACATCAAAGCATTTTATGAGAGGCAGCTCGGCTTACTATGTTTAGGGATAGAAAAAGTAGAAAATCAAGGTGTAAAGGTAGCTTTTTTTCAATGCGGTGATTCGAAAATCGAACTTCTTGAACCTTTAAATAATAGCAGTCCAGTCGCTAAATTTCTTCAAAAACGTGGAGAGGGTATACACCACATTGCCTTTGGTGTTGGAAGCATTGAAGATCGCATTCAAGAGCTGAAAGAACGTGGAATTAAAATGATTGATCATGAGCCAAGATTAGGAGCTGGTGGTGCTTCCATTGCTTTTTTACACCCGTCGTCCACCGCAGGGGTTTTGTATGAACTTTGTGAAAAGAAACCAACAGAGGAGGAATAGCACATGGTTGATATTTATGAAAAACTAAATGAGCTATACGACAAGCGCCGCAAAATTGAACAAGGGGGCGGAGATCAAAAAATTGAAAAGCAACATTTCAAAGGAAAACTAACGGCTAGAGAACGCATTGACTTATTGGTTGATGAAGGAACATTTGTTGAAGTTCAGCCTTTTATAGAACACCGCTGTCTGGACTTTAATATGAATACACAAGCAGGTCCTGGAGACGGTGTTGTCACTGGGTACGGTAAAGTGAATGGACGAGGCATTTATTTGTTTTCTCAAGATTTCACGGTGTTTGGCGGTGCGCTTGGAGAAATGCATGCCAAAAAAATCGTCAATGTAATGGACCTAGCAGCGAAAACTGGTGTTCCTTTTATTGGATTAAATGACTCGGGTGGAGCGCGAATTCAAGAAGGCGTGATGTCGTTAGACGGATACGGTCAAATTTTTTATCGAAACGCCATTTATTCAGGAGTCATCCCTCAAATCTCCGTGATTATGGGACCATGTGCAGGTGGTGCAGTATACTCACCAGCCATCACTGATTTTGTATTTATGGTGGAAAAGACGAGCCAAATGTTTATTACAGGACCGAAAGTGATTGAGACAGTAACGGGTGAAACAATCACAGCAGAAAATTTGGGTGGAGCTGCTGTTCATAATGAAATTAGTGGAAATGCTCATTTTAGCGCAAGTTCAGAAGAAGAAGTGCTTGAGCAGGTTCGCCTCTTACTAAGCTACTTGCCTTTATCTAATGCTGAAAAGCCACCGAGTGTCCCTTATAATGATCAAAGCAATGACCGCCCAGAATTATTGGATGTTGTGCCTTTTGATGCTGTCAGACCATATGATGTTCGCCATGTTATTGACCACGTCGTAGACGAAGGAACATTTTTAGAAGTACAAAAAGATTTTGCTAAAAACATTGTAGTCGGCTTAGCTCGCTTGAATGGAAACGTGGTCGGGCTGGTTTGTAATCAACCAAAGTTTATGGCTGGCAGCTTAGATATTAACTCCTCAGACAAAGCTGCACGTTTTATAAGGTTTTGTGACTCTTTTCATATTCCACTCATTACGTTTGAAGATGTAACAGGATTCTTTCCTGGTATTAAGCAAGAACATGGCGGTATCATTCGTCACGGTGCTAAAATTTTATATGCCTATTCTGAGGCAACTGTTCCGAAAATTACGGTGATTTTACGAAAAGCCTACGGTGGAGCTTATGTTGCGCTAAATAGTAAATCAATTGGTGCAGATATGGTATATGCTTGGCCAAACGCTGAAATTGCCGTTATGGGTCCTCAAGGAGCTGCCAATATTATTTTTGCGAACGAAATCCAAAGTAGTGATGCTCCCGAAGAAGTTCGAGCTGAAAAAATTGAGCAGTATCGCGATAAGTTTGCTAATCCATACGTTGCGGCGAGGGGGGGTATGGTAGATGATGTGATTGATCCAAGAGATACAAGAATAAAATTAATACAAGCACTCGAAATGTTGCACAATAAAAAGGAAGAGCGTCCACAGCGAAAACATGGTAACATACCATTGTAGGTTAATTTTGGAGGGATTACATATTATGGTTAATGAGCGACGTCTAGTTGATCTATTTTTAGAACTTATACAAGTTGATTCAGAAACAAAGTATGAAGCCGAGATTGCAAAAGTATTAACGGAAAAATTCACGGCTTTAGGAGTAAAAGTTGTTGAAGATGATACAACAGCTGAAACTGGACATGGTGCAGGTAATTTAATTTGTACTCTTCCAGGAACAAAAGAAGGAGTAGATACCATTTATTTTACTTCTCATATGGATACGGTTGTTCCTGGAAAAGGCATTAAGCCATCTATTGAAGACGGTTATATTAAAAGCGATGGAACAACGATTCTAGGAGCTGATGATAAGGCTGGATTGGCAGCGATGCTAGAAGCTATTCAAGTGCTAAAAGAGCAAAATATTGAGCACGGTACCATTGAGTTTGTCATCACAGTTGGAGAGGAATCTGGATTAGTTGGAGCGAAAGCATTAGATCCAAAGCTTGTAACGGCAAAATTTGGCTATGCGCTTGATAGCGATGGAAAAGTGGGCGATATTATTGTTGCTGCTCCAACGCAAGCAAAAGTCAAAGCAGATATTTATGGAAAAACAGCTCACGCTGGTGTAGCACCTGAGCGTGGAGTATCGGCAATTACCATTGCCTCAAAAGCGATTTCACGTATGCCCCTAGGGCGTATTGATGAAGAAACAACGGCGAATATTGGTCGCTTTGAAGGTGGAACGCAAACGAATATTGTGTGCGACTACGTATCGATCTTAGCAGAAGCTCGTTCATTGGTTCCTGAAAAAATGGAAGCGCAAGTGGCAAAAATGAAGGAAGCATTTGAATCTGCAGCAAGTGACATGGGAGGAAGAGCTGAAGTAGATATTAAAGTGATGTATCCTGGCTTTAAATTTAGCGATGGAGACCATGTTGTAGAAGTAGCAAAAAAAGCGGTTGCCAATATCGGTCGTCCTTCACGCTTGCTACAAAGCGGCGGTGGCAGCGATGCAAACGTCATTGCAGGTTTTGATATTCCAACTGTAAACTTAGCTGTAGGCTATGAAGATATTCATACCACAAGTGAAAAAATTCCAGTTGAAGAACTTGTAAAAACATCAGAGCTGGTTGTATCGATTATCAAAGAAGTAGCAAAATGATAATAATCACATTGTAAAAAGCTTGGGCCTTGTCGCTCAAGCTTTTTACATATCGGCTAATATAAAGTTTGAATTTTTTGACATTTTGTATAATGTAAACAGCACGTTTCTTCAGTAAAATGGATTATAAGCTTAAAACCTCAACACAAAGGAGTGAAACCAATCGGGGGAAAGTTAATAAAAAAATATGTAAGCGATTTCATATATAATCGATATAAAGCAATTTAGAAGGGGGATGGATTTATGAAATCTTCAGCTCAGCCGATGCTTCAAGCAATTGTAGAGAACTTTAGTGAAGTTGAAAAAGGCTTGCCAAATCAAGAAGCTATTGAAGAAGCTAATCGATGTTTGTACTGTTACGATGCTCCTTGTATTCAAGCTTGTCCAACGAGCATTGATATACCAACGTTTATTAAAAAAATTGCATCTGGAAACTTAAAGGGGTCCGCTCAAACGATTATGACATCGAATCCTGTTGGAGCGAGCTGTGCGAGGGTTTGTCCAACAGAAGAGCTTTGTGAAGGGGCATGTGTATTAAATCATTCGACTAAACCTATTATGATTGGTGATCTTCAGCGTTATGCTACTGACTGGGCTATTCAAAATGAACAGGTGTTATTTACAAAAGGTAAGCCAAACGGAAAGCGGGTTGCTATTGTAGGCGGAGGACCCGCTGGGCTTTCAGCTGCCAGAGAGCTAGCTCGGTTTGGATATGCTGTGACAATCTTTGAAGCAGAAAAAGAAGCAGGAGGGTTAAATACCTATGGAATTGTATCGTTTCGACTCCCTCAAGCTATTTCTTTTTGGGAGGTACAGCAAGTAAAAGCCCTAGACGTTGAAATTAAAACAAACATGCGTGTTGGTGAAGACGTGATGCCGAGTGAACTTTTAGAGAACTATGATGCAGTCGTTCTTGCTATTGGAATGAGTAAAGTTCCAAATTTAGGTATTGAAGGAGAACACCTAAAGGGAGTTTATGATGCAATTGACTTTGTGAAGCAAACAAAATCAGAAGCGTTGACTACAGAGTTTGTGGGGAAAAAAGTAGCGGTTGTTGGTGCAGGAAATACAGCGATTGATGGAGCAACATGTTCCATGCGATTAGGGGCAAAAAATGTAAAAATTCTATACCGTAGAACGAGTGCTGAAATGACAGCCTATGGTTTTGAATATGAATTTGCCAAGCAAGACGGTGTAGAGTTTCGATGGTTAACAGCACCTGTGAGAATTGTTGGAAATGACAAAAATGAAGTAACAGGTATTGAATGTATCAAAATGGAACTAAAAGAATCGGAAGGTGATGGACGTAAAAAGCCTGTACCAATAGAAGGGTCAGAGTTCTTAATTAAAGTGGATGCTGTTATTAAAGCAATTGGGCAAGAGCGTTACTTATCTTTAATTAATCAGTTTGAATTAAAGCAAGATGGTGGAGTCGTACTAATTGATCAAGATACATTCCAAACCTCAAACCCTAAAGTCTTTGCTTGTGGTGACGTTGTATTTGGAAAAGGGCAAGGTGAAGCCATGGTTGTGACGGCTGCACAGCAAGGGAAGCAAACGGCATATGGCATTCATGCTCAGTTAAAGAAAGAAGCAATTGAAACAGCTTAAACAAACGAGAGGGGGAAACAAGTATGGCAGATTTACGCATAAACTTAGCAGGTATTAAATCACCCAATCCATTTTGGCTAGCATCAGCGCCGCCTACAAACTCGGGGTATCAAGTACAGCGTGCCTTTGAAGCAGGATGGGGCGGAGCAGTTTGGAAAACGCTTGGAGATCCAATTTTAAATGTATCTTCACGGTTTGCAGCGGTGAGCTTTAACGGCCAGCGCGTAGCGGGTTTTAATAATATTGAGCTTATTACGGATCGGCCGCTTGAGGTTAATTTAAAAGAAATCTATGAGACCAAAAAGAAATTTCCTGACCATGCTATCATTGCTTCTTTAATGGTTGAACCAAAACAGGAGAAATGGCATGAAATTGTAAAACGTGTAGAAGATGTAGGCGTTGACGGTTTAGAGCTAAATTTCGGCTGTCCTCACGGCATGGCCGAGCGAGGAATGGGAGCAGCTTCAGGGCAGGTGCCTGACCTTGTTGAAAAGCAAACGTACTGGGCTAAAGAAGTAGCGAAAACGCCTGTTATTGTTAAGTTGACTCCAAATATTACGGACATCACAGTTACAGCAGAAGCCGCTGTAAGAGGCGGAGCGGACGCAGTGAGTATGATTAACACTATCAATAGCTTAGCCGGAGTGGATATCAATTCATGGAACACAATTCCCCACGTGGCTGGTAAAGGTGCACATGGAGGCTACTGTGGTCCAGCCGTTAAGCCTATCGCCTTAAATATGGTGGCTGAATGTGCAAGAAGCCCTCATATTAACGTACCGATTTCAGGTATGGGAGGCGTATCGAATTGGCAGGAAGCAGTGGAATTTATGCTTATGGGAGCAACTGGGGTTCAAGTGTGCACAGCTGCTATGCATCATGGTTTTAGAATTGTAGAAGACATGCTTGATGGACTAAACAACTACCTTGATGAGCGAGGAATTGCAAAAGTGAGCGATCTTGTTGGAAAAGCTGTTCCGAAATACTCTGATTGGGGAAATCTTGATTTAAATTATAAAGTTGTGGCTCGAATTGACCCCAATACATGTATTAATTGTAACAAGTGTCATATTTCATGTGAAGACACGTCCCATCAATGTATTGATATGTTGAAAGACTCTTCAGGTAAACCGTATTTGCAAGTAAGAGAAGAAGATTGTGTGGGCTGTAATCTCTGCTCGATTGTCTGTCCTGTTGATGGAGCAATCTCTATGGTGGAGGTAGCGAGTGAGCAGCCGCCTATGACGTGGAATGAAAGACAAGCGGCACTTGCGATGACATCTGCACAAAAACTGGACGTATAACCAAACACAATAGGGGGGATCAAATTATGAAAAAATTAGTGAAAAATGGAGTAATCGTTACAGCAGCAGATACGTACAGCGGAGACATTTTAATTGAAGATGGGAAAATCGCAGCAATTGGAAAGGGACTAGATGAGTCTAGTTGTGAAATTGTTGACGCAAATGGAGCTTATATTTTCCCTGGAGGAATTGATCCACATACTCATTTAGACATGCCATTTGGAGGTACGGTCACAAAAGATGATTTTGAAACGGGGACCATTGCAGCGGCGTTTGGAGGTACCACAACTATCATTGATTTTTGCTTAACAGATAAAGGGAAACCGTTGCAAAATGCCATTAATACTTGGCATGCAAAATCAGAAGGGAAAGCAGCTATTGACTATAGCTTCCACCTGATGATTGGAGAGATGAACGATCAGGTATTAGAACAACTTCCTACTATTGTTGAAGATGAAGGGATTACGTCGTTCAAAGTATTCATGGCGTATAAAGATGTATTTCAAGCGGACGATGCGACCCTTTATCAAACGCTTATTCAAGCAAAAGAGCTTGGGGCATTAGTTATGGTACATGCTGAAAACGGAGACGTGATTGACTATTTAACGAAGAAAGCGTTAGAAGCAGGAAGTACAGATCCAATTTACCATGCGCGTACAAGACCTCCAGAGATTGAAGGTGAGGCAACAGGTAGAGCAGCTTGTTTTACAGGTCTTGCTGATTCACAGCTATATGTAGTGCATGTATCTTGTGCTGAAGCGGTGAATCAAATTGCTCAGGCTCGAAATCGAGGCGTGAATATTTGGGGTGAAACATGTCCGCAATATTTAGTATTAGATGAATCCTACTTAGAAAAACCTAATTTTGAAGGAGCTAAATACGTCTGGTCACCACCTCTTCGTGAAAAGTGGAACCAAGAAGTGTTATGGAACGCATTAAAAAATGGAGATTTACAAACGATTGGGTCTGATCAATGTTCATTTGATTTTAATGGGCAAAAAGATTTAGGTAAGAATGATTTTACAAAGATTCCAAATGGCGGTCCTATTATTGAAGACCGTATGAGCATCTTATTTTCAGAAGGTGTACAGAAAGGGAAGATTACGCTTAATCAATTTGTAGACGTAACATCTACTCGCACTGCTAAGCTATTTGGATTATATCCGAAAAAAGGCACAATCGCTGTAGGAAGCGATGCGGACCTATTAATTTTTGACCCAACTGTCAAGCGTAAAATTTCTGCTGAAACACATCACATGGCTGTTGATTATAGTGCGTTTGAAGGAATGGAAATTACGGGTGAGCCGGTTTCAGTATTGTGTAGAGGAGAATTTGTGATTAAAGAAAAGCAATTTGTTGGTAAGAGTGGTTATGGTGAGTATATCAAGCGGTCAAAATTTAATGAGCGTAATGAAGCTCAGCAATCCCCAGTAAAACTGTAATTATGCTACTGCGCTGTGCTTATAGCATAGCGCAACCCCTATGTATATAAATAGAGAGAAAACAGCCTTCATGATGAATGTAACGCGTTTACTAAATAGTATGAGGGGTGCAAGAAATGAAAAAATCAGGAAGCTATTTAAAATCACCGGATTTATTACCTGTTGCGCATCAAAACCGTAAAATTGGAACGCTTGGTTTTTCATTAATGTGGGTTAGTATGGCGGTTGTATTAGCCGCATTTGCAATCGGAGGGTCCGGTGTGCAAAGCTTATCTCTCGGCTGGGTTGTAGTAGCAACCGTGATTGGATCAATTGCGATTGGTTTATTTGTGACCATTATTGCCGATATTGGGATTGAACATGGTTTATCATTTCCAGTCTATATGAGAGCTCCATTTGGAACAATTGGCACTCATATTCCATCCGTTATGCGAGGGCTTGCAGCATCTTGTTGGTTTGGAATCAATACGTACTTTGGTGCTACGGCAATGAATGGGATTTTAAATGCTCTAGCAGGGTTTAATAACTGGCTCATATGCTTTTTTCTCTTTGCATTATTACAGCTTATTAATACAGCGCTTGGAATTAAAGCAGTTGAACGCTTTACGGACCTAGCAGCCCCAGTTATCATCATTATTTCAGCCTGGATGTATACGACTCTGTCGGACCAAGCTCTTTCTCAAGGTAGAGAGGTATGGGGGTGGATTGAAAGTCCGGTGACAGGAGGGGCAGCTGTTACAGCATTTATCGTAGTCATTATGAGTAACATGGGGTTTTGGGCAACGCTTGCAGCAGATATTCCGTCTATCTCAAGGTTTATTAAAGCACCTACACATGAGCGGAGCTGGGTAAAACGCAATAAAGGAGCTCTTGTAGGAAGCGTAGTGGCATTGCCGCTAACTCAAACATTTATGGTTATCATTGGTGGTGTCTCTTATATTGCCGTGAAAAACTATGATCCAGTAGTAGCGCTTCAAGAAGCTGCGTCTGGCTTCGCGCTTGGAGTATTACTTTTAATGGTTGTATTTGCCCAGTGGTCAACAAATATCTCAGCGAATTTGATTCCAGCTGCAACGATTTTTTCAAATGTTGGTGGACCTAAAGTGCCATTTGGGGTTGGGGTATTCATCGCTGGTATTGTGGGGACGATTGTTCAACCATGGAGTTTGTTTGGTATTATTGTCCCTGCATTGTTAATTGTCGGTGGAATTTTATCGGCCATTGTTGGTATCTTGTTTGCCGATTACTACTTATTACGAAAGCGTAGAGTAAACGTGACAGAGCTATATGAAGAGAATGGACAGTATCGCTACTTTTATGGCTTTAATATAGCTGGTTTACTTGCATGGACTATAGGTGGAACAAGTGCTTACTTTCTATCAACTTATTCTTTTGTTGTTGGATTTGTAGTAGGCGCTATCTGTTATTATGTCTTAGCTAAATATTGGTGGTTTAAGCGTTATAAACAAGCTGAGATTGAGACACCAAGTGATGAAAAGTATCTAGGCATTACAGTTGGCCGTGATTGGGTGATCTCAATTGATGGGAAAGTAATTCAACCTGTCGCATCCAGCCAAACTATTTCAACAGATTGAGGTGAAGGTATGTCAGACTATCAGCATTTTGTTGCAGAACGTGAAAAAATTGATTTTCTTATTGAAAAAGGTTTCATTATTAAAAGCGTAACAGAAAATCTGAGCGGTGCATTTCTAGAGTTTGAACGCATAAAGCAAGGGAAGGTTGAAAAAGAAAAGCTTCATATCTTAACAGCGGATGCTAGAAAGTACTTTTCAGGAATATTAATTCAGCAGTTATAAAATAAGAGACTGAGACATAAGTAGTTCAGCCTCTACTACACCTGAACGATTGAGAGTTCATAACTTTTAATCGCTCAGGTTTTTTGATTGTGAAAACAATGTTGGAAACAGGGTGGAACGGAGCGTAGGATACTCGACTCCAGCGAGGAAGCTCAGGTTCCTCCCGGCGGAAAGCGAGTGACCGTAGCGCAATGGAACGAACGTGTTCAGACAAATCAAAGAGATGGGAACAGCTAGTGTTCGTCTTTTAGAAGCAATCATTTTGTTATGTCCCAAACTCTTATTTATTTTGAAAAATAGAGCAAAAAGTGAAACTAACTCATATTTTTTTCGTTACTATTCATGTCAAGTGTTACGTATTACAAACAGTTATTACATTTCATTTACAACAATGGGAAAAGGGTTTAGTTAGGGAGGGATTTGTAGTAAATAGTATAGTATAAAAGTTTTTTTGAAACAAAAATGTAAACGTTAAATATACCACTAGTGTTGCATTAAAACAATTCAGCGCTTTATAAAAATCTAAATTTTCAGTAATTTTATCTTTG